>JBBSTQ010000008.1:0-20081 GCA_038235745.1 Sphingobacteriales bacterium | reverse complement strand
TTTCATCTTAGTTAGGTAAGTCGATTCCGTAAAGCGTTTGTATTTTATCTATCTCCTGTTTGCTATTAGAACGTTGTAGACTCAATAGAATATTTTGTGTATTGAACTTCTTCAAATCGCGGAAGTTTTGATCAATACGGTCAGCTGCTTTGTTGATCAGTTCTAACCTTTCTGCATCGGTCATTTGGGTTTTGAAGGAATTAACAATCAGCAAAATCTGGTCGATATTTTTTGCACTTTGTTTCAAAATCCCAGAATAAACATCATACATATACTTAAGCTCTTGCGGAGTAAAGTTGTCGTCCTTCTGCGCCAATGTCCACGCTTTATTATATTCACCCACCAAAAAAACTTGCTTATTGGTAATCTCCTTAATGCGGTGGTAATAGGAAATGGCTGTTTTAACTTTCCATAAATCCATATAATACTTGGCGTAAAGTGTCTTTTGCCTTTCAGACCAAGTTGCAATTTCTCCCAACTTCAATTTAGAGAGCTGGTTCTCCATTACTTTTTGTGCGTTCTGCAACCAAATGGTTTCGTTCTGCATTCGTTGCACTTTTAAATCAACGGCTTTTATAACTTTTTTTACGCCCGCTTTTATAACTTCTAAGACTGCTATTTGTGCAGTTGCCTCACTAGTTGGCATAGATACCATCAGCACTATCATACTGGCTGGCATTAAAAACATAAATTTTTTCATATCTATTTCTATTAATTGGTTTCTTTAATGAGGGCTTCTATTCCCTTTTGAATACTTCCGTGTGTTTTAGCATATTCCTCAACTTTCAACTTCTCCCTTTCTTCGGTGGTGTAGGTAAGGTATTCCTCCGGGCTAACTTCCGTCCGATAAACATTACTCTTTTGCCCACCAAGACTGATAAATACTTCCTTGTATTTTCGGCCTGGTTCGTTTGCTTTGTTTACTGAAAGCACCTGAACTTTTTCCTTTTCGGTTAAGCCGAGTAAATTCTGGATATCATCAAACTTGTTTTGATATTTTGATTGGTCGAGTAATATTTTACAGTCGGAATTGTTGATGATTGTTTCCTTAACGATTGGAGAACTAATAATATCCTCTACTTCCTGCGTCACTACGATTGCCTCTCCATAAAACTTTCTGACGGTTTTAAACAGATATTTGATGTACTCCGCCATACCTTCTTTGGCGATGGCTTTCCAAGCTTCTTCAATCAAAATCATTTTACGGATGCCTTTCAGCTTTCTCATTTTGCTGATGAATGTTTCCATAATGATGAGCGTGACCACAGGGAAAAGAATCGGATGATCTTTGATATTATCCAATTCAAAAACAATAAACCGCTGATTTAATAATTCCAAGTTTTCTGTAGCATTGAGCAAAAACCCAAACTCTCCATCCCTGTAAAAAGGTTTCAATACATATAAGAGGTTGTCTAAGTCGAAATACTTATCCTTTACTTTGTCTTTAATCAGTTCTTTTGAAAAATCATCTTTCAGATAGTCGTAAAAGCTGTTGAAGCATGGATAAATGGTTTTGTCAGTCCGTAATTTCTCATAGTAGGATTGTAAAGCATTCGATAGCGCCACATACTCAGAGCGTTCCAAAACTTCATCCTGCTTTTTCCAAAGTGCTAGGATCAAGCTTTTCAAACTCTCTTTTTTCTCAGTATCTAGCACCGATCCTTCGCTCAAGTAAAATGGGTTGAAACTAATTGGTTTGGCTTCTTCGTAAGTAAAATAATAGCCTCCAACCATTTCGCACAAACCTTTGTAGCTGTGTCCAACGTCAACCAAAAGCACATGAGTTCCTTGGTCGTAGTAACTACGAACCATGTGATTGGTAAAAAATGATTTTCCCGAACCCGATGGACCTAATATGAATTTGTTCCGGTTGGTGCATATCCCTTGTGACACTGGTTCATCAGAAATATCCACGTTTACAGGTTTGCCAGTGAGCCGATCTCCCAAGCGGATACTAACCGAGCTTTCAGAAACTCGATAGTTTGTTTCCAGATTGAGAAAGCAAGTAGCTTGCTCTGCAAAAGTGTCAAAGCAATCATTCATTGGGAAATTGCCTTCATTGCCAGGCAATCCAGCCCACCATATTTGAGGAGCACCGTCAGTTTCTAATTTCGGAGTGGCATCCATTTGAGCTAAGGCACTGGAAACTTTGGTTTTGATTTTCTTTTTAAAACCAACATCATCTGTCCACGCCAAAACATTGAAATGAGCTTTTACTGGTAATCTTTGTTGCGAAATTGCTTCGTTCAAAAACTCTTGAGTAGCCACCTTACTGATAAGATTCTCCCTTGAATAAGCCGAAAGGGATTGTAATCTCAATCGTTTAGCTTCCAGCTGTTTTAAAGTTTTAGCGGAGTCTCCAATAAAGATGTACTGGTTGTAAATGTGATTACAATCAAGTAACAAGCCCAGATTAGTGGCAAAGCCAATGCTAAATTTTGTTTTATCCGTACTGAATTTATCGTACGTGGTACGCGACGCACACAAAGGTGGCAGATTCTCCGCCTCAGAAAGGCTGAACAGTTGGCAATGTTGATTGCCGATTTTTATTTCGTCTTTTAGATGGATGTCTTTAACCAACTTCTCCTCTTTGTCTGAAAGAAAGCAGTATCGCTCCAAGATTCCAGCTTTTGTTTTTGTTCCCGCAAGTTCATCGGCACTCAGTCGATTTACTTTCAAAAATCCACTATCCGATAAAATTTGCTCAAACTGGTTAACCTTATCCCGAAAATTGTTGACAAAGCCTTTATTCAGACATGAAGACGGAACTGGCGATAGGTTAAAAAGCCCCGAATTTGCGGAAGTTACTTTCCCACTTTCTTTAGCTTTTTGAGTTAAAAACACATAGCATTTGTGATTCAGGAAACCTCTTTTATTAAAGAACCGATTACTTGCTTTGGTTAAGAAACTATCCTCAGTTTTGCTTGTTGCCGAAAAACTATCTCTTATAAACCAATCCTGCTTATGAAAACAGCTGTGTTTTGGAAGTACTTTAATTGCCTTAGCCCAGCTTTGATGAATACATTCATAATCGTGATTGGAAAGACTGAAAATCTCTGGCAAGTTTATCTCCAAACCCACGGTTATATCTCCAGTGACGGAAAGAAGCATATCATTCTCGATTTTATAAACCGGAAACACTTTTTCCAAATTAATTGAATTCTCCATGTGCTACCTCCTTTCTGCAAACCGTTTTTAGCTTTAAGAATGTAGCTCTTGAACTTGATTTCAGAAACTTAGGGATTCTTCTTTTAGCCAAATACTTCAACAAGCCATGTTCGCCGAATTTGTGGCTGAGTCGGAAAACCGATAGAAATAAGACGCTTCCTAATATCCCGACCAAAAACAAGCAGATTACAAGATGAATACCTAGAATGTAAAGAATGGCAAAGAGAAGCATTAATACAACCAAGCCAACGGCGAGGTAAATGATATACTGCGCTTTCAATCCCTTAAACTCAATAGGTTTGTTGATGCCTTTGTTAATTTGATATACTGTTGCCATAACTATACTCCAAAAAATGATTGTAAAACCGTTGCAACAATCACCAAGAAAACACAACTCGCAAACCATGCAGAAGCGACTTTAGAAGTATCTTCATCGCCACTGTTCCATTTTTGGAATACCTTAATTGCACCTACCAGTCCTACGATAGAACCAATGGCATACATTAAGTTGGTACCAGTCACGAAATAGCCTCTCACTTTGTTTGTGGCTTCTGTTATTCCTGCGTTTCCGTCCTGAGCCATGGTTACGTAGCTTACCAGTAGAAGTGCAACGCAAATTAATTCCGCTTTATTTCCGCAAATGCGTTTAAAAAGCACTTTGATTTTAGTCTTCATGTGGAGTAGGAATTAAATGGTTTTCACTTTGTTCGATTTCTGTTTCATGATGAAACTGGAGTTCTTGTGAACTTACACTTGAGTAGCGCTCGTCTTGTTTAACTTCTCCCATGATGGAGTCAGTCTGAAAATCCTCTGTGGAGTCTTGAGGATTTTCCTTGCCAATAAACAATGAGATAAAATCTGCTCTATAGTAGAGTAGCAGAATGCCGAGGTAGTAAATTGCAACAATACCCAATAAGGTAATTAGGTAAGTTTGCCATGAAATTGATATGAACATGATCCTTCATTTTACACACAACGGTATTGTTGTGATGAAGGCAAATGTGGAGGGAACTAAAATGGAAACTTCACAACCTCAACCTAAGTTGTGAAGTTTTTATTTAATATGTTGCCGGCACTTGTCACTATTAAATGAAATTTGATACAAAATCAAATTTATAGTATAGATATATGTCAGAGAACGTTTTTAACCCTGAAAAAATAATTAACATTATAGTTACGAGTTGATATATATTATTTTTACTTTTGAAGAAATGAGTAAACAGTTATGAGAAATAAGTACATTCTATTACAAATAATAGTTCTAGTTATTTGTTTAAGTTCAACCGTCAACAGTCAGACCCTAAGCGGTCAATATTACAACGTCTCACCAGGGAATGGATACGGTTTAAGATTTTGGGGAGATGATTCCTATAAAATACACATGGGAATTGGAACGGAGTATAGTTACGGACCTGTAACAGATTATGCAATCAAGCAGAATATGAATTCGACAGCTGGCAGAGGATGGGTTTGGGGACTTATTGGTCAAACCCCAATTGCAGCTCTAGGTAATAACGGAAATATGAGAATCCGTGGTCAATTTATGGCTCATGAGAATGTCGTGGAACATATTGTTAGCCAAGACTGGCTTTATGCTTCATCTGTTTGGGTAAATCGAGATTACACAAAAGCGTTTACCGTTAATAAAACGTCTGGAGCGAACCTATTCACTGTATGGGGAAATGGTGTTGTAAATGCAAAAAAAATCTATGCGGAAGAAGTTGCTATTCAAGCCAACGCAATGAATATTTTTTGGCCGGATTACGTTTTCAAACCAGGATACAATCTACCCAAACTTGATGAAGTGGAGGCTTATGTAGCCACAAATAATCATTTGCCAGATGTACCTTCTGAAGAAGAAATAAAAAGGGACGGAATTGATTTAGGGAAGATGAATGCTGTTCTATTGAAAAAGATTGAAGACTAACGTTATATATAATCCAACAAGAAAAAAGAATTAACGCACTTGAACACGGAGATAAAAAATTATGAGAAAAAGTCTACTGTGGTCGTATATTCTTTTATTTCTCTTCTTCATTCCTACTGCGTCGTATTCGCAGTCTTCCAGTTTTGTTAGCCTTTCAGGAAAGCAGTTCAAGTTGGAGGGCTTGAATTATTTTCCATTGACATTAAACTATAGAGTTGATATTGTCAGAAATAATCAAGGTTATGAATTTGTTTCGCCACATCATTCTTATGATTCATCAAACGATTATGAGATTACCGATGGATCTGGCGTATTGAACGAGCAAGACTGTTTTAATCAACTACTAATTGATTTTCAATTGATTAGGGACATGGGATTTAATTCGGTGAGAATCGGCGGACTAGAATTCGAAATGAACTCTCTATCTAATCAACCAGTTTATACATCTTATGACGTCAACTTTAACGAACAGAAATCTTCTATACAGGCGCCCTACACCAAAATATTTTATTTCATACAAAAGGTACTTGAGGCGGCAGAGCTAAAAAATCTAAAAGTTGAGCTTCTTTGCGGTGGCAAGGGAGTAACTAACCCATCCACTGGTTATCTTTATAATAATTATCTTCAAGCATTAGCAACGAATTTTTCTAATAATAATACGCTTTTTGCATACGATTTTTTTAATGAACCCCTTTATTTTGAACATTCCTTAAGCTCCAAAGGAGAAGTTTGTGCCATCGTAAAGAGCTGGAATGACATTATGAAATCTTCAGCTCCATTACAGCTGACGACGGTCGGTCTCGCAACTTCGTTAGAGGTGCTTAAATGGGACCCTGGATTTTTAGATTTGGATTTTCTCTCTTTTCACATATATCCAGAAACAAATCCTTCTGACGGCAATCCGTTTCTGAATGCTATTGACAGAGTTAAAAGTGAAATAAAGTGGATTTCAGAGACAAGTCTTTTGCCATGGGTAATTGGAGAGACCGGTTTTACTGCAAACTCCAATGATTGGGACAACTCGGACATGGGGACTCTTCAAGATCAAAAAAATTATGCGGAACAAACGTTAGAATTTGCCCGAGATTGCGGAAGTAGTGGTTATTCCTGGTGGCAATTCCAAGATGTTTGGTGGAACAATATTGACGATTATTTTGGATTGTTAGGTCACGACAACCTTGCAAAACCGGTTGTGACTGCATTTACTGGTTTTAATCCTTTCACTCTTGGACCAATACCGGGCTATCCATCGAACTATTTTAATCCCTACGGTCATTCAGGGTATTCAATTTCAGGGTATGTCAGAAACAGCAGTTCACAACCTATAAAAAATGCGTTGTTAATTGGGAAAAATAATGCTTACAATATCTTAGCGAAGACTTTTACTGACGGTAATGGGCATTACGTTCTTTATTCCGATACTCCTATTGATATTTTATATGCAAGTGCCTGTAGAAGTTCGAGTTTGATAAAATATAACGCATCTAACACATCTTCACTTGATATTGTATTAAACCAATTTCAGCCTAATGATATTCTGAATCTTACAAATATTAACGTAACTGGCTCTATTTCCAACCAAGCTAATAAAAACGTCCAGGTGTCCAACTTCATCGTAAACGCAAATGCATCTAGTGTAATAAATTCTTCTGGAATTATATTACTAAAAAGTGGCTTCCAGGCTAAAAAGAACAGCTATTTTCATGGATACATCTCGATAAACTATCCGGATTGTGGCGATATTTCAAATAATTTCGATCAAGCCCTATTAGCTTCCAGATTACAACCATCTGGTCCTTTCGTGTCAAATGTTGAAGCCCCAAGCCATTCTCATGAACCATCAAATGAAAATCAGAAAATTTTGGTTGACAACAAAAACATTCTGTCTATTTATCCAAATCCGAACAACGGAAAATTCATTATTGAATCAAGTAATGAAAAAATCAGCAGAATCGAGATTCTTAACAGTTTAGGACAAGGTGTTTATTTTAATAAAAATCTTAGTAGCACTTACAGAATCGACATTAGCGGGCGCCCTCCAGGAATTTATCTTGTAATTGTTAACATTGGAGATTTAAGGAAAAGTTTTAAAGTGTCCATAAAATAAACTAGCAAATATTTTGTTCTTACCGGTAGCTTAAATGATTTTCAGTAGTATAATATTTCTGTGTTACTTTTTACCGATCTTTCTGCTTCTATATTCATTTTCAAAACTTAGTTACAGAAATTACGTTTTATTAGGCGCCAGTCTGTTATTTTACAGCTGGGGAGCACCAGAATTTATTTTTCTGATTCTTGCTGCCACGGTTGTGGATTTTTATCTGGTGCGAACGCTTTACCGCTCTAAAAAGTTAGACCATAAAAAGAAGCTTTTATGCTTTTCAATAGTTTTAAACCTCTCGCTCTTACTTTACTTTAAATACTCAAACTTTTTCGTTGAAAACGTCAACGAACTTTTTAATCAATTTCATATAAAAAATATAGAATGGGTAGCTGTTGCCCTTCCAATTGGTATTTCTTTTTACACGTTTCAGTCCATAACCTATTCTGTTGACGTTTATAGGAAAAACACCGCACCGTTAAAAAAACTGAGCGACTATCTGCTTTACATATTCTGCTTTCCTCAGTTGATTGCAGGTCCCATTGTTCGGTTCAGTACCATATCCAAGGAAATAACTCACAGGGCAGAAAATCTAGACCTGAAACTCTCCGGTTTTTATAGGTTCTGTATCGGTCTTTCAAAAAAAGTGCTGATTGCAAACGTAATGGGCAAACAGGCCGATTTTATTTTAGACGGTAGTCTTAGCCATTTACAGTGCGGAGATGCTTGGCTTGGCCTCGCGGCATACACTTTTCAAATTTATTTCGATTTCGCAGGCTACTCGGATATGGCAATTGGTTTAGGCAAAATGATGGGTTTCCACTTTCCAGAAAACTTTGAATCACCTTATACCGCCCGTAGCATCAGCGGGTTCTGGAAAAAATGGCACATCACTCTGGGCACTTTTATGAAAGATTATCTATATATCCCGATGGGAGGAAGCAGGGTATCAAGCCAAAGACTCTTTTTCAACCTATTGGTTGTTTTTCTGCTGTCAGGTATTTGGCATGGCGCCGCCTGGAACTTTTTGATATGGGGAGCCTATCACGGCATATTTATCCTGATGGACAGACTCTTCTTAAAAAAACTTTTAGAGCGAACAGGCAAATGGTTTTCAATGTTGGCCACATTTTTTGTTGTGATGATGGGATGGCTGATCTTTAGAATTGAAGATCTGTGGAGGTTTAATATTTATTTCCAGAAACTGTTTCAGTTCTCAGACTTTAAAATTCCCCATGCCTTTGAAGGATTTTATCCAACAGTACTAGTGGCAATTCTATTTTCTTTCGTTGCCGGTTTTAAAATAGGGAAACAGTTGGATCTTTTTTTCTTTCACAAAGAAAAATACAATTCCGCTCAGCACTTATATTTAAGTTTAATGACTGTAATAATGCTGATTCTCTGCATCAGTTCTATTGCCACAACTGGTTTCAATCCGTTTATTTACTTCAGGTTTTGATGATGAGGATAAACGAAACTGTTATAAAAAAGCTTTTATGGGGATTTTTAATGTTCCTTCTTTTGGTTCCTCTAATCCAGGAAAAATTTTCGCTTGTAAATCTCCGTCCTTTAGGAGGAAGCTTTGTCCATGAAAAAGATACTATTATATCCGTTAAGGGATGGCTTGCCGGAGCTTATCAAAAAAGAAAAGAGAAATACTTGGACGAGCATTTTGGTTTTAGAAACTGGTTTGTTCGGTTACACAACCAAATTGCTTACAGTGCATTTAACGACACGCAGACTACCGGCGTTGTGGTAGGCAAAGATCAGTTTTTATATCAGCAGGGATATATTGATGCCTATTACGGAGACGACTTTATTGGCAAAGATAAAATTGAACGGAAAGTTTCAAAACTCAAGAATATCAGCAAACTTCTTAAGAAAAAAAACATAGACCTAGTGATTGTGATTGCTCCTGGAAAAGCGTCGTTCTATCCGGAAAATATTCCTGAAAAGTTAAAACGGAACTACCACAAAACGAACTATCAGATCTATAAAACCGAACTAAAAAAATATGACCTTCACTTTTTGGATTTTGAAAAGTGGTTTTTGGAGATGAAGGACACCTCACCTTACCCTCTGTTCCCCAAAACCGGGATCCATTGGAGTTCATACGGCGAACTACTGGCTGCCGATTCTATGGTAAGATATATCGAAGGTCTGAGAAATATAAGCGCACCAAAGATCAAAATCAATAAAATTTCCGATTCAGGAATCATGATGGATAGGGATGATGATATTGAACAGAGCATGAACTTAATGTTTGATATACCCGACATAAATATGGGCTATCCAAGTTTTGATATCCTGACGGACTCTCTCACCCATAAACCGAAAGCGCTTATGGTAGCCGATAGTTTTTATTGGGGTATGTTTAACTGGGGAATCGCAAACCGGATTTTTGACCGTTCGCAGTTTTGGTTTTATAACAAATCTATTTACTCCAATGAATTTAAAACTGCAAAAGATGTAAACGAAGTAAATTTGTTGGACGAGGTGGAAAAAAATGAGGTAGTTGTTTTAATGGCAACCGATGCCAATCTACCTGATTTCCCTTTTGGTTTTGATGATGATTTATCTGACGCTTTCCACCTTAGGAATGGAAGTCAAAGTTCTTTGCGGGAGAAAAATGTGCAGGAATATATAAAAGCAATTAAGAATACTCCCGAATGGCTTAAAATGGTTAAACAACAAGCTGTTGACCAGAAGATAGATTTGGATGTGGCCATTAGAAATAATGCTGAATTTATGGTAGAGCCAAACTAGCGCTAATATCTAAGATTTATAGTTGAAGGTTTACGCGAGCGACAAACATTCAAAACCTGCTTCCTACTCAAACCTACTCTCAATCCTCCGATCCAAACTAACCTTCAACTTATCCAAGAACACCGATCTTTCTTTTTTACGGTTGGTAATATCTCGGAACTTGTGATAGTAATGTTTTAAATCCACCTGAAAGACAGTTTGGAAATACTCGATGGCGGTCTTAATCTCCACGTTACCATTGTTTAAAGAACCACATTCCGCCAAGGCATAAATCAGTTCGACCAATTCAGTTTGGTTTCCAGTCCATGTGATAGGGCATTTGGGTTGTCCAAAATCTCCGTTCAATAAATTCTGTTTTTGTTGATGTAAGAAAATTTGATATTGCTCAATGGCTATCAATTTTGAAAGTCGGTAGTCGTGAGAGGTAGAGAACAAATCATCTCCTTGGAAGTCCTCAATCTCTACATAAATATCTCCAGCACCACGAGTAAAATAAATGTGATCAAGGTGGGTTGCCCCACTTCGGTGGTAAACGTTGAACGTTTGGTGTTTAGAAAGAAACATTTCTAATTCATTCATTTCGGTAGTTATGTATCTATCTAACGCTTCTTCACAACTATTCGGCTTGCTAATGAAGTACTTATAAATGAACACATAATAGACGAACTTACTATAAAACTGGGGCTTAATAGTTTTAAAAAAGTAGATTTCACTCTCGCTGTTTTCAAAGAAAAAACTGTTGAGGTAACGTTTTAAAATAGCTAGTGCTTTTTTACAAGAGAATAAAGTCTGCTTTAACTTTTCGCATTCAGATATAGGCTTGATCGATATTAGGCTAATCTGTTTTTCTAATGCGTGATATAGGCGTTCCGCGAATTTTTCCATTTAATTTCGGTTTTTTTTGGGAGATAACATCATTGAAAAGAAGTTTCAATAAGAATCCGTACAAAAGTGAACAGAATTAGGCGTTTGTATGCTACGTAAAACCTACTAAATAGCTACGTTAAACAACGTATTTATCGCTCAGATTCGGTAAGAACAGGGTTTTCTAGTTTCCGTAATAATGATATTCTGTTGGAAACCTGCATTTTAGAATATACATTTTGCACATGGGTGGTCACTGTTCTTTCTGAAATAAACAATAGTTCTGCAATGTCTTTATATTTATGACCAGCCTTTATCAGTTCGATAATTTCAATTTCACGAGGAGTAAGTTGGTAACAATCATACGTCGGCTGATGTTCTGTTAATTGGCTATTTGTAAATCGCAGAAATGCTTCATATTCGTTCCTCGCCTTGCTGATATATCGAGTGAAATACAAAACTGAAATCACCACAAAACCACCGTTAGTAATTAAAACTTCTACCCATTGGCTAATATGAAAAAACGCTATAAAACTCATGGATATCCAAGGTAAAATTGCGCAAAACAGTGCGATAATCTCTACCCGGTTGTCCTGAAATTTTCTTTCACGATATTTTTTCCAAATTGCCTTGGCAATGGCGGTAAGGATAACAAATGAATAAAAGCAGGGTATAATTATTCCGTAGTTGATCGCAAACTCTAAATTTCCGTAAATGGAATAAAGGACCACAAAAAAGATAACGAACGGAAGCAATAAGAAGAGCGGGACACCATATAACGCATGAAAACGGATGTCTTCTAACTCAAATCCTTTATAAAAATAATAGGGAACATAAGAGGCAACCGCAAAACCGCTTCCGTAAGCCAGAATGTTCTGTAAGACTATCGGAATTCCAATACTTTCATCGGGGAAAAAGCCCCCAGCTAGATTGTATAGGATTAGTAAGAAAAGTAATATTAAAAACCAGCCTCTCTGCTTATCTTGTGGTCTCGATAAACAGTATTGCACTTGGTATAAGAACATTACTATCTCTAGAACAACAAAATTGAACGTCACTATGTGCATTTCTGTTCCGAAAACTTCCATTTTCAATCAAATTTTATTTCTCTTTTTAGGAAGAATAGTTTGTAAGAAAGGTCTAATTCGTGATATACTTTAAATCCGAATTTTTGATACCAAGGCAGATTTTGGATTGTCGAGGTTTCAAGGCAAATAGGTCTATTTTCCTTTTTACTCTCCTCGATAACTTGATTCAGCAATTGGGTTCCTATGCCTAGATTTTTATAAAGTGGATCCACCCCAATAAACCAGAGGTAGTATAATGGAGTTTTTGGTTGAACCGCCTTAATTGCACCTTCCCGTTTTAGGGCTTTGCGGATATTCTCGATTCCTATCGTCCGCAGGATTAACTTTAAATCCAATAAAATGGAAGGTAGTGTTGATTTTTTATCAGGATATAGAATAAGCGCACATCCTTTTTTATCATCTGAAAGATAGACTTCGCCAAAACGATGACACATCTCAAACGAATAATCCATTAGCGCCGCTAATCTTCTGACGCGTTTGTTATCTTGTTTTACAATGTAATTGGTGCTTTTGTTTGTGTCAAAAGACCGGGTTAAAATATCGATAATCAGCTTTTTATCCTTGGAACCAGCTTTAATCATAGGTTAATGAATTAATTGGTTAAGGTAATTTTAACGGATTTATGACGTAAATAGTGCCTTTGGGAGAATAACCTATCTTAAAGAACCTAAATATCCATCTCTTCTTCTAATTGGTTTGGAGTGTTTTTGGGCTTAGGTTGCACATTTTTAATAGTCGGTTTTAATTCTGAGGCCAAAATTTCTTGAATGTCTTGTTTGATCTGTAAGTAGTTTTGCTTTAGCATTTCAGGGTTAATAGTACGTAAAGTAGGCAGGTCTTTATAATTGCTCTCCTGCTCTGCAAGTTGCTTGTGGTTGTTCTGAATTTCGTTGTGAAACAGTTTTAGATCTATTTTTTGATTTGGATCATCTGCAACCATTCCCACAAACTCGCCTGATGAAAGCGAAGCTATCCGCGAAACTGGAATAGCCATGTCCAACTGTGTCGAATTGTTTGTGGAAGTATTTTGATTGGTGGTGGTTACGCTTTGCTTTTGCTGTTTGATTTTTCCGAACCGCTCGGACAAGTGTTTTGCTGTTTCTCCGCTTACTTGCCCTGAAATTACATTGCCGATAATATTCATAAGCACATCAGCTTGTTCTTTACCATAATCTTTTTTCAGTTGACTAAAATCTTGCACCGCCAATGTTGTGGAGACTTTGTTTGATCTCGCAGTAGCGATCAAGCTATCGATATTATTTAAATAGATAGTTGGAAACTCATCAAAAATCAAACTGCTTTTAAGCTTATTTTTCTGATTGACCAACTTTATCAAACGTGATACATACAAACTCAACACTGCGCCGTAAACCTGTTGCTTTTGCGGATTATTTCCCATGCATACGATCTTAGGTTCATCGGGGTCATTTATATCGAGAGTAAAATCGTCGCCAGACAATACATAGTAAATAGACGGAGATACCAATCTCGCCAAACTGATTTTCGCACTTGCCACCTGACCTTCTAATTGGTCAAAAGCTTGGTTCTTCCAAGCGGAAATAAAGGGATTTATTAATGCTTCTATTTCAGTTTCCTGATTTAACAGTGCAAACAAATCATTGTAATCAATCTGCATCAGCTCAATAACATGTGGCAACGTACAGAAACGACCACCATCATACTTCTTTAAATACCATATAATCGCTGTTAAAAAGTTAATTGGCGATTCTACAAAGAAATCTCCTTGCTTCTTTATCCATTCTTTATTTAGCCCCAACATTATCGTCCTCGCAGATTCCGTTGCGTCTGTAATGTCCTTCATCCCATCAGGATGTAACGGGTTGCATCGATGCGTTTTTTCGAGGTGATCAAAATTGATGATGTAAAACTTTGTTTTGATTGCATTTTTCGGATTTACTTTCAACAATTGGTTGTATGCTATTTTGGTTAAATCGTCAAACTTAAAATCATAGATGAACATACTGAAACCCTTATCAATGTGCTGAGTGATGATGTGCCGAATTGCGAAATAAGATTTTCCTGAGCCAGGAGTACCGGTAATCAATATGCCCCTGAATGGATTAGTTATGTTGATCCAACTTTTACGTTTAAAACCTCTGTAATGATATTTAGCTGGCAGGTTAACAGAGTATTCATTAACTAGATTCCGCTCTTCCTGCGGAAAGGATTCATTTTCTTTATTAAAAATGTCTTTAAGCAAATTAGATTTTACGGATAGCGCTATTCTTCCACCATAGTATAGAATTGCTAAGTAACCAAAAGAAGTAATTATGATGTAAGTCATCATAGCGGTTTTTGGAGGTTGAAGCCGAAACACCAATTGTCCAAAAAAGAAAAGCAAACAACCCATTAGTGCCAAAACGACTGTGTATTGAATATTACCTGAGTCTTTCTCTTTAACCTTTTTTGCCATCAGAAATATCATCAACAAAATAAACGAATAAGCTTTCGCCGTGAGCAAAGAACTGAAAATACTTGTGCGCATCACGTTTTCTAGAATCCTGTCTGTGATACTATTTGACAATTGCATCGAAAAAAATAGAGGATAGCAAGTCGTGTAAAAATGGATTAGTAATATTGCAATGGAAAGCATTCTCGTGAAATCGATAATTTTTCTTAAACCTTGCTCGTTTTCTCCTGTTGACATAATTCTTATGGTTTTTGTGTCTGAACTTTTCGTCTTTTTTTGTTGTGCTTTTGCGTTAAGCTTTGGAATGTCGTTCCGTCATCAAACTCAGTTTCTAGCAGAGAAACTATGAGCGGTGTTGACGTTTGGTGTGATGGCTTGAAACCTGGCGAATGTGCTTCTTCCGATCCTCCGTTCTTCGCCGGTTTTATCATACTGGTTTTATCTAACCCTTGTGCGTTCTTTACGAAATAAGCCTCCAAAGTATTTGCTGAATAAGCTTTTCCCAAATCACTTCCTTTGAAAACCGTTTTGGTGTTGTGGTCAACGAAGGTTACACCATAAAGTCTTCCTGTTTCGTTCTGGCGAAAAGCAACTTCAATATTTTTATTCGCCAGCGAGCGTTCGAAACCACTTTGCGTTGCTTTCGTCAGTAGAACTTCGTCTAATTTTGACTTGAGCTGATTTTTGAATGGTTTTCTACTTTCCTTATTAACTTCAAAAACCTTCTCTAGCTTTTTCAATGTTGGTCTCCCAACCAATGCACTTGCCTTAATTGGCACTCCGACTTTACTTTTATTTTTATCCAATGCCCAATAGAGCATTCCACGTTTTTTGTACATGAGAGATTCTTTCGCTCCTCGGTCTGCAACAACATTGAAGTTTTTGAGAACCACATTGAACTCCGCAATGCTTGTGAATTTATATTCTGACATTACCGCTTTAACCACATTGCCAATCGCTGATTTAGTTTCACAATTGCCATACTCCACTTTTGAAACTCTATCAATAGCTAAGGACTCTTTTTTAGATTCCGCTGGTACGAGATCATATTTTTGTTCGATTTCCTTTCTGGTTTCTTCTGATTTTGTTTTACCCAAATTGTGCAAACTAATACGCTCTCCAGAAGACTGAATATTTGTAGTGACGATGTGTATGTGCGGATGTCCCGCATCGGAATGCTGGTAAACCAAATAGGGTTGCTGTGCAAAGCCGATACCTTTCATATAATCGGAAGCAATCGCATTAAGTTTCTCTTTTGGCAGTGTTTCGCCACTGGCGAAATTTAAAGAAATGTGAACAGTATTCGTTTTTACTCTCACATTTCTAGAAGCTAAATCCTGTAAACGGAATAGCTTTTCGTGAAAGGTTAAATGCTTCGCATCCTTTTGAAAATTGTTCTCTCCAATCAACTTAGCTTTGTTTTTACTGACCTTATTTTCGTTGTAATTCAAAGCGCCTTTTATACTTTTTCCGGAGATGATTTTTGCGACCATAAGTCTGCGAATTGGTTAATTCTTTCTTTAATATTTTTGATGCTAGGCTCTAACTCTTTCTTGGAAACATTCAACATTTGCTGCCAATATCTTGCATCGGGCATATCAATTACACTGTTCAACTTCTTAACAGTTTGGTTGAAATTATGACCTATAAAATTGAGTTCTTTTCGCAACTGGATCAGCTCTTCCATTTCTTCATCAACTGATTGATTTCGATAAAGCGTAACGATTTTTTTCTCCAATAGAACGTATCTTAAATAAGAACTCAAATTTCTGAATCGTGTATTTTTTATCTTTCCTTGAATCTTCTCAAACTCGGATTCCGTAAATCTTAACGTGACACGTATGACTCGATTTTCTTTCTTCTCTTTCATTTTATTCTTCTTTGGAAATCCGACTTTGGAGGATTTTAGAATGACCCGACTGACTTCGGAAGGAAGGGCAAGATCCGTTTGTCAGACAAACGTACATCTTGCTCGGACTGCTGAAACAAGACCGTACACCTTTCCCATAAACTATCTTCATCAGTCAAATAACAGTTTTGCTTTACTTCGCAAATAAGAATTGTCTCTTTGTTTTAACCACATTCTTTCGGTTGCTTTTGCTCGCCAGTTTTTTATGTGTTGACCCTTTAAGTTCAGCCATTTACTTTTTTTTAAGTCATTAAAAAAAGCCTAAGCATCTTCTTTTTCAAAACCCTTTTGATTGAAATAAATCTGAACTTCCAGAATAGTCGGCTCGTGATTTTGTAACGCCATCACTTTTAATTATGACGTTGGAAACTTCTGCTAGCATCTGACTTTTTGGAAGCCATCATCTGGCTGATATCTTCAAAATCGTAATAGATAGAACCACCGATCTTAGTAAATGGCAGAGTGCCTTTGTCTCTTAATGTTTGCAGAAAGCCATGTGAAATTCCAAGTAGCTTTTTTACCTCACAGGATTTGAGCCAACGCTTGCCTGGCTCGCCCATACTTTCCTTTATTATGCGCTTAAATTCTATGAGTATTTCGTTTTTAAAATCCAATAAATCACCTTGAGTGATGATTTGATCTGTGGTAGGAATTAGGGATCTTACACCTTTACGTTCTTTGCTAATTGCTGTCATAATTCAAATGTTTGTACAGCAACAAAATAGAGGAGATTGAAAATAGAAACTTCACAACCTCAACCTAAGTTGTGAAGTTTTTATTTAAGACATTGAATCGTTTTTCAGAGAGCATTCGCTGATTTTTTTTATCATTCTTGATAAATGTTTTGCGTTAACGATTGAAGCGGCATCCTTTTTTTGCCTTGGGCGGAATGCAAGTTGCAAAAAAAGATAAAGCGGAAAGCGTGTTAAAACGCCCATAGAAATTCTAAAGAACGTCGGTAATCACACTAGTAATCCTCTGCACCAAACCGAAAGAATCAATTTTTTATTCACGGATGATTACGTTTTAAAAAAGTTGTTTTTTTAGATCTTCTTTACTTGGTAAATAGAGTTTGTACTCTCTCGCAAAAATCTGCTCGTTATTTTCGGGCAGTGTAAATTCGACCACCGCTTTACTTTCCTGTTTGCAAAGAATAATGCCAATGGTTGGATTTTCATCTTCGGACTTTAATTTCCGATCATGGTAATTTACATACATCTGCATCTGTCCGATATCCTGATGGGTAAGTTTGCCGATTTTCAAATCTATGAGAACGAAACATTTTAATAAACGATTGTAAAAGGAAAGATCTATATAGTAATGATCACCGTCTAATGTTATCTTCTTCTGTCGGCTCTCAAACAAAAAGCCTTTGCCTAGTTCTAGCATAAACTGTTCGAGTTTATCAATGATGGCTTTCTCCAAGTCATTTTCTGAGTAATGACTATCTTCCCTCAGATTTAAAAATTCTAGAACATAGGGCGACTTTAATGTGTCTATTGGTTTTTCGAAAATTCTGCCTTTTTGGGAATTGTTTATGATTTCATTGTGATTTTTACTTAACGAAAGCCGTTCGTATAACGAAGATTTATATTGTCGTTTGAGTTCTCTAACGCCCCAATTGTTAAGGTCACTTTCACTTTCGTAGAAGCTTCGCTCTGTTTTATCTTTAATTCTTAAAAGCTGCACATAATGAGACCAACTTAGTTTAAAAGGAAAATCAGAAATCCGAGACAGCGTCTCGGAATTTCCATATTCGATATAAAACATCCTCATTGATTCCAGATTATCGACAGAATAACCTCTGCCGAATTCTTTTGTTAAGCTAGTGCTCAGTATTTTCAATGTTTGTTTCGCATAGGATGCTCTTTCTAAACCACCTTGTTCATCTTCAACAATCATTTTGCCTACATAACAATAAGTGAAGACTGTAGCTGTGTTCACTTGTTTGGCAATAGCGTTTCTTGACTCCTCTATAAAGCTCTTTAATGCATTGAACAATTTATCTGTTTTTAACTCCTTCATTATAATGCCCTCCTTAAAATCTCGTGTTTATCATTTTCCAGCTTGTTCTTAAGTACATCCATGTCGAAGCTTACCTTGCGCTCAACTACCTTTGCGTAAATCTGTGTGGTTCTTATGGATGTATGGCCAAGCATTTTGCTTACCGTTTCTATAGGCACACCATTGGAAAGCGTAACCGAGGTTGCGAAAGTATGGCGAGCTAAATGAAAGGTCAGATTTTTGTGGATACCACATATATCGCCAATCTCTTTGAGGTAGCTGTTCAGCTTCTGGTTAGAAATCCCAGGGAAGAGCGTACCATGGGCGACAGACCGTGGATGGTTTTTGTATTGTTCTACGATAGCTAACGCTTTAGGAAGTAAAGGAACGTTTACGGCTGTATCAGTTTTTTCACGAAGCGTTTTTATCCATTGATTTCCATCAATACCTTTTATAACATTGTGTGGAGTCAATTGCATTACGTCAATATAAGCCATCCCGGTGTAGCAACTGAACACAAAAACATCTCTAGCAAATTGAATTCGTGGGATGTTGATTTCTTTATCCTCAATGGCAAACAGCTCCTCTTTTGTTAGAAAACCACGCTCTACTTTGTTGAATTTTAATTTGAACATCACAAAGGGATCTTTATCCAACCACTCCATCTTTACGCCTAACCTTATTACTTTACGAAACCGTTCCAAATGTTTCATTACGCCGTTATTGGTCATTCCTTTTTGATGATCTTTCGGCTGATGCTTTCTTAAAAAATATTCAAAATGAGTGATGAATTCATAATTCAATTCAGTAAGGTACATGTCTTCCTTTTTGAATTGTTTGGCAACAAACTCTTGTAGATACTTTTCAGTGGTGTAATAGTTCTTCATTGTACCGATGGCCAACACTTCTATCATGTGCAGGTTATGGTAGTCCATGAGTGTATTTAGCGTATGCTTTTGCTCTTCAATACCAAGGAACTTGTTTTTAACTAGATTAGGAGTGATCAATTGATTGGTCAAGCTAAGCTCTTGGTATATGCTCGAAAGCATTCCTCTGGTTTGTTCCAAATAATTGTTGAGGGATTTCAGTTCAACGTTTTTGGGTTTGGCAAGTCCCTTGACAGGATGCCAGTCGCTAATCTTTACTACTTTCCTCAACGACATTTCAATTCTTTCTCCGTTTACCGATATTCTGGCGTAAACTGGAGCACTTCCATTTTTTTCTTTGTTCAACCTTAAGATGAAGTGGATTCCGAAACTGTTTGTTGTTCTCATGATTTCTGTTTTTAAATGATTAATAAACTGATTTGAATTATTTCTCAAAACAGGATTTATTTAAAAACCAAAAAGCAATTCATTTGAATCTAAATGAGTTCATATATTATGATACAACTAATTGTATATCAAATATTTGAACGCTTTCCAGTGACCTAATGTAAAAATTAAATTAGGTAACCTTTTAGTTCTCACGACAGATGGATTGAAAAGGATTACTATAGACTGTTAAAAAACAGAAAACCCTCTAAATCATTACATTTAGAGGGTTTTGAACTCATTTAGACTGTGTCTCAGTCGGGATGGCAGGACGGTTAAATCCTTCCGCAAATATTTATATATCAATAAGTTGTATGAGAATTACGATAGCTACTCACTGTTTTACTCACATTAAGTTTAGTAGCTATTGATTCAAATTTAACTACATATCTATATAAAACCAAGTTTTTTTGAACCTAAAATCCAATTTGTTTTGCTTTTCTACTAATCAGACTTTTATATTGAATTTTTAATGACTCAGAAAGAAAACTTTCTTCGATGAACTTTTCC
>JBBSTQ010000007.1:0-23349 GCA_038235745.1 Sphingobacteriales bacterium | reverse complement strand
TAGTTTTATGTTTCAAGATTCCACACACCAACATACCATTGCCGATACTGATTTATCCGCCTTTGCCAAAAACAAGAAAATACCGAAAATCATAGAGAAAAGTGTGCTGATTGCTCTGTCGCATTATCCCGAATTAAAAGAAACAGAAATTGATTTTGTATTTAAAAAAAATCTAAAGAGATCAGTCATGCAAGCACAGCCTAAGTTTTCTACCTTGTTACGAAAGTCCGAAAATCGGGGCTATCAGATCAATATTAGTGCTATGTTTAGGCTTACCAATTCCACAACGCCAATACACCAGTTACCCACAAACATTATGATTGGCTGGATTGGACATGAATTGGGGCATGTTATGGATTTTAGATCAAGAAGTTTGTTCTCAATTTTGCGATTTGGAACAGGTTACGTTTTTTCTGATAGATACATTCGTAAAGCAGAGAAGTTAGCTGACACGTTCGCAGTAGACCGCGGTTTAGGGTTCTACATCATTGAGACCAAAAGATTTATTTTAGACCACTCCGATTTGCCAGATAAATATAAAAAGAAAATTTCCAGGCTTTATTTATCTCCCGACGACATTGTGGAACAAGTTCGTTTAATTGAAGAAGCAAAGGCCAAAAAAACTAGGGACTAAGTGGTAGTTAAATTCAGACCGTTCGTTATGTTGAACTATTTGTGCGATAGGCCAATTTTGTTCAGTTGAGAAAACCCGTTATGTTGAGGTACAATATATTCCATATAAATCGATATGAAATGACGTCCTGTAAGATACTGAAATTTAATTCACTGCAAATAACGCCACTGGTAACGATAGTGTGCCACAGGTATCCCTTTGGGGAAACATCCCACAAATAGGTGGCAAACGCGATATTCAGACTTTCCACATGAGATTTCTCTTACCGTCTACAAGACGAAACGTAGAGAAGAACCTCTTAATTCAATGACATTTGCCATAGGCATTGATTTGGAAAAACAACTCACATACATGTTTTACAATCTAAATTCACTTTTTGCTTGTGAGACGTTTCGTTACTCAACGTGACGAATTTTTTACGCACTCCCACGCAAATATTCCTGAAACTCTAAAAACTCTTCCTCTTTTAAAACTCTCGGGATTTTCGCTTGTCCGCCTAAATTTTTCTTTTCCTCACTCCATTTATAAAAGTTATCAACTTCAAAAACTTCAACTTCTACATCTTTTAAGGCTTTGCCTCTAGCTACTTTGTAGTTTTTGTTGTTGTCTTGAAGAAAAGCATCTAACTCCGAAGCAACTTGTTTAAAGTTTGATAAAATCTTGTTTGCCCCAATTAACCACTTATGAATATATTCATCGTCGCGATGGATCGCCGCCACAATAAACTCTTTAATTTCTACCCCAAACTTCTCAGAGATGTGTGCAATACCTTCATTCATTTGGTGCACAGAAAGTTGCGACCCCACAACATTTAAGTAGTGTTTGGTACGACCGGAGATTTTAATTTCTGCAAGCTCTTTGTTGGTAACAATCACGGTGTCGCCAATCATATAACGCCAAGCCCCCGAAACAGTGCTCATCAACAAAACATAATTTTCATTCTCTTTCACATCAGCAAAAGCCAATACTTCAGCATCTTGTTTCACACAACCATTGTCGTCCATGTTTTCCTCTATAAAAGGAACAAACTCAAAATAGATTCCGTTATCCGTATTCAAAGCCATCGACATAGTGTCTGGTCTTCGTTGCATCGCTACAAAACCTTCCGAAGCTAAATAAGTATCAATGTAAATAATAGGGTGGGCGAGGAGCTTCTCAAAACTTTGGCGGTAAGGCTCAAAAGCAACACCTCCACTAGTGTAAACCTGTAAATTAGGCCATAAATCATGAATGTTATTTAACTTGTGGTGCGAGATGATCGCCTTTAGCATCATCTCCACCCAACTTGGAATTCCCGATAAACTTCCGATATCCCATTTTGGCGCTTCTTCAACAATGCGTTCCAATTTTTGATCCCAGTCTTTTATGCAAGCAATGTCTTCCCCAGGCTTATAATATCCCTTAAACCAAGTTGGGATATTCGCAGCAGAAATGCCGCTGATTTCGCCTTCTTCATGGTCGTCTTTTTGGATTAAATCTGTACAGCTCCCCAACATCAAAATTTGTTTTTCAAAAAAATCGCCAGGTAGTTCAAAGTTTTTTAAACTTAAAGCCTGCTTAATTCCTGCTTTCCTAATCGACTCCAACATGTCATCCGTCACCGGAATGTATTTGCTGTTGCTGGTAGTGCCACTGCTCAAGGCGAAGTAATTTTGTCCGCCTGGCCAAGTCACATTTTGGTGGCCGTCCAACAAAAAATGCCACCATTCATTAAAAATTTTATCGTAATCGTGTATAGGTACTTTTTTTTGAAAAGCTGCACTAACAAAAGGTTGTTTCAGGATCTCAGAAAAGCCGTATTTTTTACCGAATGCGGTAAGTTTTGCTTTTTCAAGTAGTTCTTTCAAAACCGTTTCTTGTTCCTCTATCGGTTTTCCGTCGCCTTTAATGTATCCCGTTACGTCAATTGCTTTTTTAATGAATTCTCCTATTACAGACATGTTTTTCTTAGATTTTTGATGTGATTTGCAATAAACATACCAAGCAAATTTTTGGTCAAAAAAAAGCAGCCTCTATAAATAAAGACTGCCGTAGATTTTAATTATTTACTTAGTTAGCAGGCTTAACCTTAGTTTCGCCATCCTCAACTTTTATTTTAACATCGTCGGTTTTAATTTTGCCGTCTTCGCCATCAACTTTCATCTTGCTATCGTCCGTCTTCATCTTCATTTTATCTCCGTCAATTTTCAACTTCGATGAATCAGTTTTGATCTTGATTTCGTCTCCATCAATCTTAATTTTCATACCATCCAACTTATATTTTCCATTACCTTCTTTAATTATCAGGTTGTTTACAATAAAACCGTTTTGATAGATAGTATCCAAAGTTAGCGGATCATAATAGAACTCTACAGGAATCTGAGTTTTACTATCCACTGCTATGCCAGTTGTTGAGTCTCTAACAATGTGCACTTTTTCTCCCGAAGTTAAATTCACATAGTCTCCCTCTCTTACTTCCGTTCTTTCTGCAGTCACCATACCATCTTCGTTGCTGTAAGCGGTGTCGTCCGTTGCGTTCTCCGCTTTTTTATCATTGTTGCAAGCAGTTGCCAACATTGCTGTAACTGCCATTCCTAAAAATATCTTTTTCATCTTTTTCTAATTATCTGTCCTTAACTTTTTTCTCGTCACCGTCGATCTTAATCTTTTTATCGTCGGTCTTAATTTTTATTTCATCGCCGTCAACTTTAACCTTCACATTGTCGCCACTTTCTAACAGCTTCTCAACATCAGTTTTAAACTTACTTTCATCAAGTTTGTACACACCATCGGCAGTCTTAATAATTTTATCATTAACCACTACACCAGTTTCGCCATAAATGGTATCCTGCGTTTCTGTGTTCACATAAAACTCCACTGGTTTTCCGCTCACGCTGTCAATAGCTTGCCCAGATTCTGATTTAATAATATAAACATTTTCTCCTGTTTGTAAATTCTTGTATTTTGAATCGTTGTTGCTACAAGCAGTAAATACTAATGCTGAACACGCCGTAACTGCTAATGCAGTAAAAATATTTGATTTTTTTATCATTTTATAAGATTTGTTTCTTAGCGCTTTACAATAAGAAGACCAAACTTTAAATACGGCTATACTTGTAATCTAAAGCGTATTTTGTTTCTGTTAAGTTCAATTTATTGTCCAGCAAATTGGTCAATTGATTGCTCAACAAAGTTTTTAGGTTCGGTTTGCCTAGTGATTATGTTGAAAGTAATTTTCTGGTTTCCATATCTTATATATAGAATTGTTTTAGGTTTTAGCCTGAGGTCTATAGATATAGAATATATTTAGTATCAGGGCGTTTGAACACTTGTGCAATGCCATCCTCCTTTGGGACTTTAAGCTAAATCTTTTTGGCAGAAAAAGCCAAAAAGGATATCGCTTTGCCAACGGCATCCCTTTGGGACAATCGTTAACGCGACCTGCCGTTTTTCACATTTTTTTTCTTCTACTAAAACATACAAATAGTTAACTATCTATTAATCAGTACTTAATACAAAATTAACAGAAATGTGAACGATATGACGGTTTAAATTTCTCAAAACCTTTTAAAGTGCTAATTTTGCAAACTTCATTAACACTTAATAATGAGCGATCAGATCAAACACGAATGCGGAATAGCATTTATCCGGCTATTAAAACCCTTAGAACATTACCAAGAAAAATATGGAACATCACTTTACGGCCTAAACAAGCTGTATTTATTGATGGAAAAGCAACATAACCGTGGGCAAGACGGGGCTGGTATTGCTACCATAAAATTGGATATCAAGCCCGGAAACCGATACATCAGTCGGTACCGTTCTATGGAGAAAAATGCCGTTCAAGATATTTTTTCTTACGTGATGAAGAAGTTTGCAGCCGTTGAAGAGCAAGATCCAACTTTGTTGAACGATGCGCAATGGCTAAAAGAAAACGTGAGTTTTACCGGCGAAGTTTTATTGGGCCATTTACGCTACGGAACCCACGGAAAAAATAGTGTGGAAGCTTGCCACCCTTTTTTACGCCAAAATAACTGGAAAAGCAGAAACTTGGTTATTGCGGGTAACTTTAACATGACCAACGTTGACGAGCTTTTGCAACAACTTTACGATTTAGGGCAGCACCCTAAAGAAAGAGCCGATACCGTTACCGTTTTAGAGAAAATCGGTCACTTTTTAGATGATGAAAATCAATTCTTGTTTGATAAATTTAAACGCGAAGGTTACGATAATAACGAGATTTCTCAATTAATTGGTAACCACATGGATGTTAACCACATCCTTAAAAAATCTGCAAAAACTTGGGATGGCGGTTATACTATTGCAGGTATTTTCGGTCATGGCGATGCATTTGTATTACGTGATCCAGCAGGTATCCGTCCGGCGTATTATTACCAAGATGATGAGTTTTTTGTAGCCGCATCTGAACGTCCGGCTTTACAAACTGCTTTCAATATTAAAATTGGTCAGGTTAAAGAAATAAAACCTGGTCATGCCATGATCATCAAAAAAGATGGCACCGTTACCGAAGAGATTTTTAGAGAACCTGTAGAGAAAAAAGCATGTTCTTTCGAGCGTATCTATTTTTCGAGAGGGAGCGACGCAGATATTTACAAAGAGCGTAAGCAGTTAGGAAATCTGCTAACAGACAGAATTTTAGATTCGGTTAATCATGATATAGAGAATACCGTTTTTTCTTACATACCAAATACTGCCGAAGTTGCATTCTACGGTTTGGTGGAAGGTTTGCACAGATATACTGTTAAAACACAGCGAGATGCGCTAGTAAATAGTCGTGATAATTTAACCGATGAAGAGCTTGATCGTATTTTAAAAGTGACGCCTCGGGTAGAGAAGTTGGCGATTAAAGATGTTAAGATGCGTACTTTCATCACTCAGGATGCAGAGCGTAGTGATTTGGTTGCTCATGTTTATGACACTACTTATGGTTTAGTTCGTAGGGATGTTGATACCATTGTAGCTTTGGATGATTCCATTGTTCGAGGTACTACGTTGAAACAAAGCATCCTCCGAATTTTTGATCGCTTAGGTCCAGTAAAAATCATCATTGTTTCATCTGCACCACAAATTCGTTATCCGGATTGTTACGGGATAGATATGAGTAGGATGGGAGAGTTTGTTGCATTTAATGCTGCTGTAGCTCTTTTAAAAGAACGCGGACAGGAAAACGTAATTACTGAAGTTTACGAAAAATGTAAAGCGCAAGCCAACCTTCCGAAAGAAGAAGTAGTTAACCATGTGAAAGCGATTTATTCTCCGTTTACGGCAGAAGAAATTTCCGCAAAAATTGCAGAGATCATCACTCCCCCAGAGATTGGCGCAAAAGTAGAAGTAATCTATCAATCTATTACGGGCTTGCACACGGCCTGTCCGGATCATTTGGGAGATTGGTACTTCACTGGAAACTATCCAACTCCGGGCGGAAACAAAGTGGTAAATAGAGCATTCATGAATTGGATGGAAGGAAAGAATGCAAGGGCTTACCAGTAGTTTAGGCTTAAGGCGTAAGGCTGAAGGCAAAAGGCTGATGGATTGGGTTGGATATTCAGATTCGACAAATATATTTCAAAAAAAAATCCCGATTTAATCGGGATTTTTTATTTTGCCTATCGTCATTTCGACGTTAGGAGAAATCTCTAAGTTTTTCTTGCATTAACTTATTTCAGCGAACAAACAAACAACCAAATTCTCTCCGCAAAAAAGCGGCTCTAAATGATGCGGTTATTTATTGCGCTTGAATTGAAACTCCCGAGTTTGGCATAAAGAAGTTGAACGACCTTAATGCATACGGAGCTTTTGCATTTTCAAAAACCGCTATTTCTTTCCCGTTTTTGTCTTTAACTTTTATCGATTTCTCTAATCCTCCGTCAACGGTAATTTTTACGGACTCGCCAATCCTCGCCCTTGTCGGCACTGCTACCAATTTAGTTTTACCAATACGCTCAAGCTTAATCTCCTGTAGTGGATTAGGGGTTAAATTGTTCCCCTTCGCAAATTCTATTTCAACAACCTCGCCTAAGTTATCTTCCGTTCCAATAAACGAAATGAAAACTGCATTTTTACCTTTTAATCCTCCTATCTTATTTAGTGTTTGTTTTTTTGCGAGCTTATTTAAAGGAATAACGATTTCTTTGAAATCGCTCGATATAGCATTGGAGCCAATTTGTTTTTCGCCAATCAAAATGCGATTTTGAACTTCATCTTTTTGTCCGAATGGAATGATGAAAACTTTAATCGTTAATTCTTTTAAAACCTTAAGATTCAATTTTAACCTTAGATTGTCTTTTACTTTAACTGCATGATTACCAAAATTAAAATATTTGAAACCGATAGTTGTTTCTGCACCTTTAATCCCAACAATTGGATTAAGTCCCGCTGGTTCTCTTACCGTACCGTCAATAAACGCCTTATTTGTAAGGTAACAAGCTATATTAGTATTGTAACGTTGATAAGCATTTAAACCTTTTACGTTTATGCCTTCAGATGTCATCTCAACTTGCGGTATATTTACCTTATCCCCCTCTATACTTATAGTAATTGCTTCTATCATCGCTTGGCGGTTCATGCTGTTTTTGGTCAGCTTATGATAAACGATGTACCATTTGCCTAACACATTCACAATACTCCCATGATTATTGCCTAATAAATAATTGATGTTGTTTTGTACGATGATTCCGCCATAGCTCCAAGGCCCTTCGGGGCTACTTGCATAACAGTATTTTAGTGCACTTTTTAATTCGTCAGAAGAGTAGATAAATACATAATGATCGTCATCGATCTTTTTTATAGATGAAGCCTCAAATACTGATGAGTTAGTTATCGTTTCTGGATTCAGTGTTTTGTGCCACGTATTTCTATCTGGTTTCCCCGTAACCGGATTGATAATGGTATGCATATCTTCTGGATCAACTTGTGCCCAACGATCACCTTTCTTCATTCCCCAATAAACATAGACTTTGATTGAACCGTCTTTTTGCGCTTCAACAATAGCAGAAGGGTCAAAAGCACCTGCAGAATTTGCAGCTGGCCAATCGCACATTACCGGGTTTGTAAAAGGGCCGGCTGGACTTTTACTTTCTGCAACCAAACATTTTGGACCAAAGTTTTCAAAACCTGGAACATAATTTTCCGCCTCAGGTTTTGGACCTTCCTTTCCATCCATTTTGTACACAGCACCTAAAAACGTGTATAAATAGTACTTTTTAGTTTTGGGATTGTAAACGCAGTCGGGAGCGCCAAAATGTTGCTCGTCAACAATTCCATAGCCAATATCCTGTACCTGTTTTACATTAAAAACTTCGCCATGGTTGGTCCATTTAGATAAATCATTAACCGGCGCCGACCAAACATCGTGACCATAACCACAAAATTTGGTAATACGCTCATCTCTTGATCCGTAAATAAACAACTTTTTTTCTCCATTGAACTCAAAAACATGAGGCTCACTGTCGGGTATAAAAGCAGTTGGCGGCAAAAACGGATTTGCAGATGCATTTATCGTCTGCCCCTTACTACCGATAACAGTCGAAATTGCTACAAGAAAAATTAATAGTCGTTTCATTTTTAATGCGATAATCGAATGCGCTTTAGAAACAGCGGTAGTTACTGATAAGGATAATAAACAAAATTTGCTCCTTCTGGCACCACCACAAATACACACATGAAATCATCCGCAGGCTTAAAACTTTGTACAAACATCTCCTTTTTGGAATGTTGTATAATTCCTTTTTCTACAAACTCTTCTAAAGTAGAGGCTTGAATCGTCCAGCTGGTTCCTAGTTCGTTTCTGTCCAAGATTATTTCGCCCAGCGCAACCTCATGTTGGTGTGCAACAAAAATAGGGTAGGCAGAAAGCCCTTCCACCATAATTTCAACCCCTACTTCACGTAAAGTATCTCTGTAAAACTCTAAATCCTTTTTTAAACTAATCAGCGGGCTTTCTTCTGGCGCTTGCTGTCCGTCTTGACTTAATAATTCTTCTGGATCCATTATTTTCTTAGTTTTAAAAGGACAACATTTTCCACATGTTGCGTATGTGGGAACATGTCAACAGGTTTTATTCTTACTAAATCATATTTTTCTTTCAAACGGATTAAATCACGAGCCTGCGTTGCCGCGTTGCAACTTACGTAAACAATTTTATCTGCTTCAATTTCCATCAGACGCTCTACAACATCTGGATGCATTCCTGCCCTTGGCGGATCGGTAATTACCACATCTGGCTTGCCATTTTGATTAACGAAATCGTTGTTTAAAATATCTTTCATATCGCCAGCGTAAAAAACAGTATTGTTGATTCCGTTGACTTCGGAGTTTATTTTTGCATCTACAATTGCATCTGGAACATATTCAACTCCTACAACTTTTTTTGCCATTTTAGCGACGAAGTTTGCTATGGTTCCTGTACCTGTATATAAATCGTAAACCAATTCATGGCCTTTTAAGTCGGCAAAATCTCTGGTAATTTTATAAAGTTCGTAAGCTTGTAAAGAGTTGGTTTGGTAAAAAGATTTTGGTCCAATCCTAAAACGTAAACCTTCCATCTCTTCTTCAATAAACGTTTTTCCGCTATAAAGCAACACATCCTGATCAGAAAACGTATCGTTTTTCTTTTGGTTGATGATATACAATAAAGAGTTAATTTGGGGAAACTTATTCTTTACAAATTCCATCATTAATTCAACCTGACCTTCTTCTGGGTAGGCGAAAATCACAATTACCATAAGCTCGCCAGTTGACGAAGTTCGGATAACTAGATTTCGCAAAGCACCCTCATGCGCCCTTAAATCATAGAAAGAAACATCGTTTGCAATCGCAAATTCGGCAATGCTATTTCTTAAATCGTTAGAAGGATCTGCCTGCAAATAGCAATGGTCAATCTTTAAAATTTTATCAAAACGTAGAGGAACGTGGAAACCTAAAGCATTTAGATCTTTTTCATCCTCAATGATATCATCTTTTTCAGTAAGCCATCGCTTGTTTGAAAAAGTATATTCCAATTTGTTTCGGTAATATTTGTCTTGTGCAGAAGGTAGAATAGCTTCAGCGTGGCCAACTTCTAATCCGCCCAGTCGCTGTAAAGCGTCTAAAACAGATTTATGTTTGTATTTAAGTTGCGCTTGGTAATCCATGTGTTGCCATTTGCAACCGCCACAAACCCCAAAATGCTCGCAAAACGGATCTACTCTTTCTGGCGAAGGAGTGATAATTTGAGCTATTTTAGCTTGAGCGAAGTTTTTCTTTTTTTTATATAAGGTGGCGTCCACTACATCTCCCGGTATTGCTTTTTCAATAAACACCACTAGATCTTCTGATCTGGCAACACCTTTACCCTCTTCGGCTATATCATGTACGGTTAAACCCGTTAACGTTTGTTGTTCTTTTCTCAAAATTGCAATCTTATTTAAGGGTGCAAATTTAACAAAAAGGTTGGAAGAGAATTGAGTTGTAAGTGTTAAGTTTTAGGTTTTAATACCAAATATTGTTGATAAATAGTCTTATGGCAATTTTTTAAAACACATAGAGACATAGGTTTTCGAGAAAGAAATAGAGGACATCGGCTATGTTCTGCGAAACGGAAAGCTATGTGAATCAAAGCTGCCAGCTCTTCGTCGATACAAATCTATGTTTCTATGTGGTGAATGTTAGACCAATATATACGTATAAGTGCTATAAGTCCTAAGTTGTAAGTCCTAAGTTACAAGTACGCTATGGGAATGTTACCATAACTCATCAAGTTGTTTGGTTTTTGAAAATTTAATGGCAATAGTTTTTAGTTCAGCTGAGGAGTTTCAGCTGATGACAAAAAACGAACTTTAATTATTTGAATAAGTTAATTAAAAATGCCCAAAATGTTTCTGTTCTTTTATCTGTCAAATCTAACTGCTCATCAATCATCAATGAAAATTCCTGAAGTTCTTTACGCATGACATTAATTGTTATTTGGCAATATAAGCAATTTTTGAACCGAAAACCAAAATGGTATTCATTTTTTCAGCCATGTAGATCACAAAGGTTTTTACGGAGTTTGCAGAGCGTTGACATTAGTCTTTTTAATGGATCAGGTTAGCCATTACGTTTTTTTTCAAACACAGAGGACGCGGAGATCACAGAGTTGGGTGGCGGTTTGGAGATATTTAATTTCAAATAGGACTAGAGAAGGGTTTAAACTTGAATGGCCTAAGCACCTAACAACCGAGCCACCTAACAAACTAACAAACTAACAACCGAACCACCGAATAACCTACCTAACTAAACAAATCACTGCTTAAATATCTATCTCCTCTATCACAAGCAATAAAAACTATAACACCGTATTTCAACTCTTTTGCCAGCTCAAGTGCAGCATAACAAGCACCACCACTACTCATGCCGGCGAAAATCCCTTCAGTTCTCGCCAATTTACGAGCCAGTTTTATCGCATTTTCTTCCGAAACATCAATAACCCGATCTACTCTTGAGGGATCAAAAATTTTGGGTAAATAAGCTTCCGGCCAACGTCTTATTCCAGGGATGGACGATCCTTCTGTAGGTTGACAACCAACAATCTGAATTTCTGGATTTTTCTCCTTCAAGTACATAGAAGTTCCCATAATGGTACCGGTTGTGCCCATTGAGCTTACAAAATGAGTTACTTTATGTTCGGTATCGTTCCAGATTTCTGGCCCGGTTGACTGGTAATGCGCTTTATAATTGTCTGGATTACCAAATTGGTTCACTAGGTAATAATCGCCTGATGCACCTTTTTCTTCCGCATAATCTCTGCACTCTTCAATCCCATCCATCAAAATTACTTTTGCACCAAATGCTTCCATGGTTTGCATGCGTTCTTTGGTGGAGTTTTTCGGCATAATCAATTCAATTTCCAAATCGTACAACCGAGCAATCATCGCTAGCGCAATTCCAGTATTTCCACTAGTCGCTTCAATCAAACGCATTCCAGATTTTATATCGCCACGCTCAATACCGCTTTTAATCATATTTAAGGCAGCTCTATCTTTCACACTTCCGCCCGGATTGTTGCCTTCTAGTTTCGCGTAAATTTTAACTTTAGAATTAGTGTTTAATTTCTGAATTTCAACCAGTGGCGTATTGCCTACTAAATCTATAATGGTGCTCATAAAGCATTCAAATTTGAGTTTTCAATAACTTTAATAGATGGGGTGTGGTAAACCGTAGAATTTGCAGGAACGCTTTTCGTTAACCATACGTTTCCACCAATGATACTGTTTTTGCCGATAACCGTTTCGCCACCTAAAATGGTAGCACCGCTATAAATCACTACATTATCTTCCACCGTTGGGTGTCTTTTAAAACCAGCCAATGTTTTGCTCACGCTTAAAGCACCCAAAGTAATTCCTTGGTAAAGCTTTACGTGATTTCCTATAATTGCAGTTTCGCCGATGACAATCCCTGTTCCATGGTCAATACATAAAAAATCGCCGATTTGTGCACCAGGATGTATGTCGATTCCTGTTTTTGAGTGTGCATATTCTGTTAATATTCTGGGGATCAAAGGTGTTTTAAGAACCAATAATTTATGAGCGATCCTGTAAAAGGCAATAGCCCAAAAGCCAGGGTAGGTGCGTATCACTTCAAACTCTCCATTTGCGGCAGGGTCGCCACTGTTTAATGCAATGATGTCGTTTTTTAAAGTCTGGTAAATATCCTTTAAGCCATCCATAAATTGTTCGGCGATAATATCATTGTGGCAATCTTCACAGGCTTGCGTAGCGTCCATTAAATTATTGATTTCTGCCTTTAGCAACTCAAATTCTTTAGAAATCTCTTCCTCAGAATTATAAATCTTATCAGAAATTTCCGGAAAAAGCAAACCAATAATTGATAATGCCCATTTAGCGATTTCTTCGTTAGGAGGTATCGCCTGCGCACTTTGCTGTCTTTCAAACAACGTTTTTATGAAATTTTTATCCATCAGAATTCAAAGGTAATTTAAACTATTTTACAATCGTAGGCTTTTAGCCATTTTTGTATTGAATTTTTGTAAAAAAGAAAAGGCGACTGAGTAAAACAATCGCCTTTAAAATAAGTTAAAAATTATTTATTTCATTGAATCCTGGATCTTCTGAATTGTTTGAAGATGTCCTTGCAAAACAGGTAACGTTTTAGCAGCGAAAGCCTTTACATCTGCGTCCTCGGTACCGTCAGTTGCATCTTGGAATGCGTCCACATCTTCTTTGTGATCACTTACCATCATGTCAACATATTCTTTATCAAATTCAGCTCCGGTTTTTTCCTTCAACTTGTTGATCATCTCTTGTTGCTCTGGAAGTGGCGCCTCAGGTAAAGAAACATTTTTGCTCATCGCCAATTGCTTCAATTCGTCGTTTGCTGCCGAGTGGTCTTTTACCATCATCGTTGCAAACTCTTTAACTTGTAAGTTTTGCGATCTTTCTTGCGCTAACTTGCCCAATTCTACTTCCATCATGCCACCGCTTGCTGCTTCAGTCAAAAACTCGGCGCCGTCATCCGTGGTCTGTACCATCGGTTGCTCGTTCAAAGAATCTAAACTGTCTGTTGCATCGTTTCCCGCGTTTTGGTTGTTGCAAGCTTGGAAGGATAGAGCGCCTAGGCCAATTGCTCCCATTAAAATTAATTTTTTCATGTTTTTATAGTTTTTGATGTTTAAAAAACGTAAGTCTCCAAAAACCAGACCAATAAGAAATTATTCTAAATGAAAACAGAAATCACTTTTGGTTGCATTCCCTTAAAAGAACTACAAAACCATCTGTCTAAAAATTTTTTCGAGTTTTTTTTCTGCGTCTAAACAAAAACCGGGATGCACCTTTGAACATTGAATCACGGTACTTCTTGTGGCCGTTAACCACCTAAATCTGGACGGTAAATCTAACAAAGCAATGGGAGAGTCCGCACTATCCCCTTCACAAATCGATGCAAAAGCATTCAGGTTTTTTTCTAGGTCAAAAAAGTCCAGTTCGCTTTTGAAACTTAAAAGTTTGGCTTCACTCAAAGAAACAAAACAGTTTAAAAAACGCTGACTTTTGCAATATAAAATCACGCCCACGTTAAAAAATTCTTCGCGTTCTACCCTTGGCACAACCCTTATAATGGCGTACTCAAATAAGTGTAGTCCTTGCATCTTCAATGGTTTTTATAAAATTATCCGAGTGGTTTAAGCGATTGAGTAGAAACTCTAAATAAGCCTCTCTAAATTCTTGCGGAGTTTCAAAAAAGTTGTCATTCAACCATTCATCTGGGATTAAGTCAGTAACGCTTTTTAGAAAATTTTTTGTCAATACTTGTTTCGCTCGCTCATCAACAATGCCCACCTTGCTTGCCTGCTTTAGCAGCACATGGTCTTTTATCAGCAAAAAAGGAGATTTGGCTTGCTCTTTCCAATTTGTCCATGAATGGTGGAAATATAAAGAAGCGCCATGGTCAATTAGCCAAAGTTCTTTGTGCCACATCAACATATTTGTGTTTTTTGCGGTGCGATCCATGTTCATCAACAAAGCATCTAACCAAACGATAGTGGAAGCTAAGTCTTCATTTAACGTGTTTACGGCAGGATCAAAAGTGATGGCGCCTGACAAGTAATGCAGGGCAAAGTTTAAACCGGTACTAAATTTAAGCAAATCCTGAATTTCTTCATCCGCTTCAGTTCTTCCAAAAGCTTCATCTAACGTCGCAAAAACTAATTCGGGAACTCTTAAACCTAATTTGCGAGCTATTTCGCCTCCAATTAGTTCGGCAATCAATGCCTTAGTTCCCTGCCCCGCTCCTCTAAATTTCAATACATACAAAAATTCATCGTCGGCTTCGGCAATTGCGGGCATGCTTCCGCCTTCTCTTAAAGGAGTGACGTAGCGCATCACTTTTACGGTTCGCAAATTTAGTTTCTCTGCCATTCTTCAAATCTATTTTAAAAAGTCCAGATTGTAAAGTGTTAGACCGCTTTGTGAGAATGATGCCGATTTATAGAATGCTTTTAAGATATTTGTTCATCAACGGCGTTAAGAATAATATGAAATTTACACTCCCAATTTTCTGCCTATTTTTATTGTCGCTTTCGCTGAATAGTTGTGCACAATTACTAGAAACCACAAAAGCTTACAGCAAGGCCGACACTTTACGTGGGAGTTTAACCTCTCCATTGCGCACCTGCTACGATATAAATTACTACCACTTGAATGTTAGAGTGAATCCGCAAGAAAAATCCATCAGAGGAGGCAACCTTTTTAGATTTACGGCTACAACTAATTTTAAGATGCTTCAGTTCGATTTGTTTGCCAATCTGAAAATTGAAAAAGTGGTACATCATGGCAAGCTCTTGAAATTTGAGCGTGAATTTAACGCAGTATTTTTAACTTTCGATGAAGAGCTTATTAAAGGCAAGCAAGATAGTTTTACGGTTTATTATTCAGGTAAACCGACGATTGCGAAAAGAGCACCATGGGATGGCGGTTTTGTTTTTGCGAAAACTGAGAGCGGGAAAGATTGGATTGCCACAGCTTGCCAAGGCGTGGGAGCAAGTATTTGGTGGCCAAATAAAGATCAACAAGCGGATGAAGCGGACAGCGCTTTAATCAGCATTAGCGTACCCAATGAAATCATGAATGTTTCTAACGGACGATTGATTGCAAAGACAGATTTGAAAAAAGGCTATACCCGCTATGATTGGAAAGTGACAAACCCGATAAACAATTACAGCATCGCTATAAACGCTACAAACTACGCTCATTTTACCGATAACTACAAAGGATTAAAAGGAGATTTAAGTCTAGATTACTATGTATTACCAGAAAATTTGAACAAAGCTAAAAAGCAGTTTACGGATGTAAAACGGATGCTGGAAGCCTTTGAACATTGGTTCGGCGCATACCCTTTTTATAACGACGGTTACAAACTGGTGGAAACACCCCATTTAGGAATGGAACACCAAAGCGCCATCGCCTATGGCAATAAATACAAACAAGGGTATTTAGGTCAGGATTTATCTGGAACGGGTTGGGGTTTAAAATGGGATTTTATTATTGTACATGAATCTGGGCATGAGTGGTTTGGCAATAACATTACATCCAAAGATATTGCCGATATGTGGATTCATGAGAGTTTCACAAATTACTCTGAAAGCTTATTTACCGAATACTGGTATGGCAAAAAAGCAGGCGCTGAGTATGTGGTTGGTCTGCGAAAAAACATTTTGAACGACCAACCGATTATTGGTCCGTATGGTGTAAACAAAGAAGGCTCAAGCGATATGTATTATAAAGGAGCGAATATGTTGCATACTATCAGACAAATCATCAATGATGATGAGAAATGGCGTTCAATTTTGATTGGCTTAAATCAAAAATTTGGGAAAGTGACTTGCACAAGTGAAGAGATTGTTAATTATTTTAACGAGCGAAGCGGCTTAAACTTGAGTCCAATTTTTCATCAGTACCTAAAATTCAAAAGTATCCCGGTTTTAGAGCTTCGTCAAGATGGAAAAAAAGTAAAATGCAGATGGCTAGCAAATGTTATAGATTTTAATATGCCTTTGGCGTTAGAAGGGGAGACGGAGAGTTGGATAAAACCAAGCAGACAGTGGTCGGTTATCCCGAATATGATCGACGTAAAATCCATTAAAATCAAAAAGGATTTTTACATTGACACAAAAATTTTAGAGAATTAATGCTGAACGCCATTTTTCAGCGTTCTTAAAGCAAACACAATATTCTATGAACAAATTTATTTCAGCTCTTTTTATTTCAATCTTGTTCCTATTTTCTTTTTTGCATCAAGCGGATGCGCAAGAATCAAGAGACGCAAGAGGCTTCCATGCTATTGCCAATGCAGGTTCGGCCGAAGTTTATGTTCAGATGGGCACTAAAGAAACGATAAGTATTGAAGGTTCTGATGAGGATGTGGAGCGCATTGAAACAGTGGTGCAAAATGGAATTCTTAAAATTCGCATAAAACGCGATTTCAGTAATTGGAATGTAGTTATCAACCAAGTGAAAATCTATATTACTGCTGTTAAGTTAGATGCCTTAATGCAATCAGGTTCAGGAATGATTGAATCGGAAGGCGAAATGACTTCGTCCGTTGCAGACATTCAGTTGAGCGGTTCAGGGAAAATTTCTGCTACGATGTATAGCCAAAGTGCTAAAATAATGTTAAGCGGGTCTGGAAACATTGTTTTGGCAGGAAAAGTCGGCGAGTTAAATGTGACGATGGCTGGTACCGGAGATCTGAATGCAGATAAACTGGTTGCAAAAAACAGCAAGATCAAAATCGCTGGAAACGGTGTAGCTTACTTACATGTAACAGAAAGTATCGACGCAAAACTTATCGGTCCTGGTGCCGTTAAATATTTGGGAGATCCAAGTATTACAACGAACAAATTGGGAGCCGGAGTAGTGAGTAAGATGTAGGTAAGCGAAACAATTGCTATTGCTATGTGCTAAACCGCTAAAATTGGGTAGAATATTTATCATTTTTATTTCTAAATTCGGGGATGGGATTTTTAACCATTGCATTACTAAATATTTTAACGCTAACCGCTCCCGCTGATAGCATTTCTAAAACCGGAAAGGCAACTTATTACGCCAAAAAGTTTGAAGGACGCAGAACTTCCAGTGGTGCAGTTTACCGGTCTGACAAGTATACAGCCGCTCATAAAACCTTGCCATTTGGCACTGAAGTAGTTGTTACTAACCTCCGTACCGGAAAATCTGTAACCGTAGTTGTTAACGACAGAGGTCCGTTTGGCAAAGGGATGATTATTGATTTATCAGTGGTTGCTGCAAAAGAGATTGGCCTCTACAGCAAAGGGGTAGTTCCTTGTAAAATCACTTACGAGGTTCAATAAAGTAATGTTTTAATTGCATAATCTTATTAAATGTTGATAAAACAAAGCCTGTTTAAAACTTGATTAAACTGGCTTCTTTTTTTAGCTTACTTTTACAACAGTTATTAAAATACTTGTTTCGGTTTCTGGTATTGGAATACCAAAATTAAAAGGGAATCGTGTTAAATTCACGGGCTGACGATGCAACTGTATTTCTGTTTTACTGTGGATAAAAACAGTATCAAATATTTGCAAAACAAAAGGTCACTGAACGCTTAATGCAATTGGGAAGACGTTTTGTAAACAGGAAAGCCAGGAGACCTGCCAAACAAGAATTTTCAAGACTTTCACGTAAAAGGTTTTGATGAAAGCTCAACAAACACCTATCTAAAAAGGTGTTCATATCTTTTGTCAATTCCTGTTTGTTAAATTTAAAGCTACACATGCAACAGGAAGAAGAAGTATTACTCAGAGAAAACAAAGATCGCTTTGTTATTTTACCCATCAATTACCCCGCAATTTGGGAAATGTATAAACGCCACGAAGCAAGTTTTTGGACTGCCGAAGAGATTGATTTATCTGCCGATCAAAAAGATTGGGACAATCTAACAGACGGCGAGAGACACTTCATTAGTCACGTTTTAGCGTTTTTTGCTGCAAGTGATGGCATCGTAAATGAAAACTTAGCGATCAACTTTATGAGGGAAGTACAAGTGCCTGAAGCTAGGTGCTTTTACGGATTCCAAATTATGATGGAAAACATCCACTCAGAAACCTACGCATTGCTGATTGATACGTACATTAAAAATCCGAAAGAAAAAAACCACCTTTTACATGCTATTGATACTGTTCCTTGTGTAACTAAAAAAGCAAATTGGGCACTTAAATGGATTGAGAACGGAACCTTTGCCCAACGTTTAGTAGCTTTTGCAGCAGTTGAAGGTATATTCTTTAGCGGTAGTTTCTGTTCTATTTTTTGGTTGAAGAAAAGAGGACTAATGCCAGGCCTAACGTTTAGCAACGAGTTGATTTCTAGAGATGAAGGTTTGCATTGTGAGTTTGCTTGTTTGTTGTACAAGATGCTCGAAAATAAAATGAGCAAACAAGAAATTTACGAGATCATCACAGAAGCAGTGGAGATTGAAAAAGAATTTGTTACTGATGCTTTACCAGTTGCTTTAATTGGAATGAACGCAAAATTAATGCAACAATATATAGAGTTTGTTGCCGATAGATGGGTTACAGAATTAGGCTATCCAGTAATTTATAACGCTACCAACCCTTTCGATTTTATGGAAATGATCTCCTTACAAGGAAAAACTAATTTCTTTGAAAAAAGAGTAGGGGATTACCAAAAAAGTGGTGTTTTAGGCGATGCTGCAAGTCAGTCTTTTTCTTTAGAGGAGGATTTTTAGTGAGACACAAGATGTAAGTATCAAGTAGCAAGACTGTTGTGCGACTCGATATTTAAAATATTAAAAAAATCATATTCAGTATCAAGGACATCTGCTACTTAACACAAAAACTTGTATTCAGTATCAATGGCATCTTGATACTTGATACTAGCTACTCAATACTAAAAACATGTTTGTAATAAAAAGAGACGGTAGAAAAGAAACCGTAAAATTTGATAAAATAACCTCTCGTATAGAGAAGCTGAGTTACAGTTTACATCAAGATTTTATTGATGCTGCTGAAGTTGCTAAAAAAGTAATTGACGGTATTTATGACGGAGTAACCACATCTGAGCTGGATAGTTTAGCCGCAGAAACGGCTGCTTCACTAACTACCCGTCACCCAGATTATGCGTTACTTGCTTCACGGATTGCAGTTTCAAACTTGCATAAAAACACGGTTAAGTCGTTTTCCGAAACCATGAAGATGTTGCATGGTTACATCGATGGCAAAACAGGCAAAAATGCTTCTTTAATTGCTGATGATGTTGCGAAAATAATCGAGGATAATGCTGATTTATTAGACAGTACTATAATTTACGATCGTGATTTTGCCTTTGATTATTTCGGGTTTAAGACGCTTGAGCGTTCATACCTTTTAAAAATTGATGGTAAAATAGCCGAACGTCCGCAGCACCTTTTTATGCGTGTTTCAGTTGGTATCCATAAAAACGACTTAGAAAGTGTGATTAAGACCTACACTTTAATGAGCGAGAAATGGTTTATCCATGCTACGCCAACTTTATTCAACGCTTCAACACCGAAACCACAAATGTCGAGCTGTTTTTTGGTGGCAATGAAAGATGATAGTATTGAAGGGATTTACAGCACCTTAACGCAAACTGCAAAAATTTCTCAGAGCGCAGGTGGAATTGGCCTGAGCATTCATAACGTTAGGGCAACTGGTTCTTACATCAGCGGTACAAACGGAACAAGCAACGGAATTGTGCCAATGTTGAAGGTTTTTAACGATACAGCAAGATATGTTGATCAAGGTGGTGGCAAACGTAAAGGAGCTTTCGCGATTTACTTGGAGCCATGGCATGCAGACATTTTTGCTTTCTTAGATTTAAAGAAAAACCACGGAGCAGAGGAGAACAGAGCTAGAGATTTGTTCTATGCATTGTGGATTTCTGATTTATTCATGAAACGCGTGGAAGCAGATGGCGATTGGAGTTTATTTTGTCCGCATGAATCACCAGGTTTAGCCGATTGTTACGGCGAAGAGTTTGAAACGTTGTATACACGATACGAAGCAGAAGGGAAAGCTCGTAAAACCATTAAAGCTCAAGAATTATGGTTTGCCATTTTAGATGCACAAATTGAAACAGGAACACCTTACCTTTTATATAAGGATGCCGCAAACGCTAAATCGAATCAGAGAAATTTGGGTACGATAAAAAGTTCCAACCTTTGTACCGAAATTTTGGAGTTTACATCACCGGACGAAGTTGCGGTTTGTAATCTTGCGTCAGTTTCGTTACCATCGTACATTGAAAATGGCGAATTTAACCACCAAAAATTATACGAGGTTGCTTATCAAATTACCATCAACCTAAATAGGATTATCGATAACAATTATTATCCGGTAGAAGAGGCTCGTTATTCCAACTTCCGCCACCGCCCAATTGGTTTAGGTGTGCAAGGTTTGGCAGATGCCTTTATGTTGTTGAAAATGCCTTTCGAAAGCGAAGAAGCTAAACAATTGAACATCGATATTTTCGAGACACTTTATTTCGCAGCTATGCAATCTTCCGCAGATTTAGCGATAAAGGAAGGTGCTTACGATACGTTTAAAGGTTCTCCGCTTAGTGAAGGGAAATTCCAATTTGATTTATGGGATGTAAAACCATCAAGCAAAAGGTGGGATTGGGATACTCTGCGTAAGCAAGTTGTTAAAACTGGCGTAAGAAACTCATTGTTGTTAGCACCAATGCCAACAGCTTCAACATCTCAAATCTTAGGAAATAACGAATGTTTTGAACCTTACACGTCAAATATTTATTCTCGTAGGGTATTAAGTGGCGAGTTTGTAGTAGTTAACAAGCATTTATTGAAAGATTTAGTAGAGTTAGGGTTGTGGGATAACAAAATGAAAGAACAAATAATTTTGGCAAACGGATCTGTGCAAAACATAGATAGTATCCCAGCTAAGATCAAAGAACTGTACAAAACGGTTTGGGAAATTAAAATGCGTACTATCATAGACATGGCTGCCGATAGGGGAGCCTACATTTGTCAATCGCAATCGTTGAACTTATTTGTAAGTTCTCCAACAGCTTCTAAACTTACTTCAATGCATTTTTACGCTTGGAAAAAAGGACTGAAAACTGGTATGTATTACTTGCGTACGCAGGCCGCAAGTCAGGCTATAAAATTTAGTGTGCAAAGCCAAGCGATTAAAGAAATAGATCCGGTAGTGCAAAGCGCAACAGATGTTATAGAAGGCGAAAGCTGTAGTATGGAGGAAGGTTGTTTATCTTGTAGCGCATAAATCAAAGTAAAATATAAGTAAAAAAGAGAGTTTGGGCTTAAAGCCTAAACTCTCTTTTTGTAAAACGACTATCTTTGCTCCAACAAAAATTGTTAAGAATTTAAATGGAAAACACTAGTTACACCAAGCATGAAATTATAATTTGCGAGCGTTGCCAAAGTAGAATTGAGTGCAAGGCTAACAATTATACGCAGTGCCAATGTAGTAAGGTGGTGTTAAACTTAAACGAAGTTCAGTATGTTTCAGAAAGTTATGATGGCTGTTTGTGTGCCAATTGTCTTTTAGAATTGCAACAGGAATATCAAAAAACATTGTTAGAGTAAAACCATGTGGCTTGTAGCATGTTTATTGAGTGGTATTTAAAAAAGGAAAATAATGGAACTCAATAAATTAACACCCGAAGAAGAATACGTAATACTGCAAAAAGGAACTGAGAGACCTTTTATAGGCGAATATACCAATCTCAAAGATGCTGGAACATACATTTGCAGACAATGTAATACCCCTTTGTATCATTCAGATAGTAAGTTTGAGTCGCACTGTGGCTGGCCAAGTTTTGATGATGAAATCCCTGGAGCGGTAAAAAGGAATTTAGATGCGGATGGAAGACGAGTTGAGATTGTATGTAACAACTGCGGCGGACATTTGGGTCATGTTTTTGATGGCGAAGGAATGACCGCCAAAAATACACGCCATTGTGTGAATTCTTTGAGTATGAAGTTTATACCAGAAGGTTAAGGATCGTTATTTAGATAAATGTAAGGGCTATCTCATCAAAAGGGATAGCCTTTTTATTTGTGATTACCGTAGTTGAGAGGTATGTTATTTAGTGTTAAGGATTGTAGCACTGGGTAATGTAATTAAGTTAAGCACTTTATATCATTTCGAGGAACGAGAAATTTCACAAGCAAGGTTGCCATTTCACAAAGTGACTCCTTTGGAGCGGTCTGATACCCATTTGTGAGATGTCTCAAATCGTTCGATATGACGGCGTCCTTTAACTTAATGGCATTGCCCAACGGGATGTCTTCGGCTAACTGAGATCCTTTCCGCAGTCCTTAGCGAAAGTCGAAAGCATAAAGCAATAAGACACAATGGAGAGCTCCAAAAGAGTCAATTTCGACCTGTATGAACGCCCAAACCTCCACTGAAACCGTTTCAAAGATAAAATACCAGTACTAGGCTAAACCTAAATGAATTAGTACCTACAACGCTTTCACAAAAAATACTATATTTGGCTTCGTTCAAAAAAACCAAACTAAACATGCATTATACTGAGGACAACGAAGTCCCTCTGGGAAAGTTTCGTGGCTTATCCGTTATCGTAGCAACCGATCAGGAAAACGGAATCGGCAAAGACAATCAACTACTATGGCGTTTACCAAACGACTTAAAGTTCTTTAAAAAAGTAACTACGGGTCACGCTATAATTATGGGTCGTAAAACCTTTGATTCCGTAGGTAAACCTTTGCCAAACCGACGGAATATTGTGGTTAGCAGACAGCCCAACTTGAAGATAGAAGGCGTGGAGGTATTCGATAATTTAGGGAATGCCATAAATGCCTGTAAAAACGAGGATGAATTTTTTGTGATTGGCGGCGGCGAAATCTATAAAGAAGCTTTACCATTTGCACAACAGCTTTACTTAACAAAAGTGGACGCTACGTTAAATGCAGACACTTTTTTTCCTGAATTGAAAGCGATTGAGTGGGAAGTGAAATGGAAGGAAGTGCATCAAAAAGATGAGAAACATACTTACGATTATACTTTTTTAATTTTAAAAAAACATTAACTAATAAATTAGTGCTTAGGGATTTTATAAATTAAAAATTTAATTAGCTTTGCCCTCTTGAACAAAAACAGCAGAATTACACAAATCATTTAAAAAAACATGCAACAAAAAGGACTTATTAAGTTTGCAGCAATTGTATTAACACTACTATGTTTGTAT
>JBBSTQ010000006.1:0-24052 GCA_038235745.1 Sphingobacteriales bacterium | reverse complement strand
TTATTGGCTTTCGATATTAGCAACCCAAAACAAGTAAAATTTAAAAACAGGGTTAAAGATGTTTTTACCAAATATTATTATAGTGCGAACACGAACTTGATTTACGCCTACAAAGACACTATTATAACTTACACCCAAACAAAAGGTACTAACGGAAGGCCTGAGATGTTTGCCAACGGTAGTGTTTTTGCATTTAACAGCTCTAGCTCTGGAAATAAAACTTATGGCATTGGAGGTTCTACCGCCAGATTTACATTACAAAACAGCAGTTTATATACGGTTGATCAATCTCAACTAAAGGTTTTTAATTTAGAGAATGCTGAAAAACCTGTTTATATAAAAGACATTGCTATTGGTTTTGGGATAGAAACTATTTTCCCTTACCAGGATAAATTATTTATAGGCTCAACCACAGGGATGCATATTTACGATGCCAGCAACCCGCTATCGCCAACTAAATTATCCACGTATTCTCATGTTACCAGTTGCGACCCGGTGATTGTGGAAGGCGATTATGCCTACGTTACGCTCAGATCTGGCACTACCTGCAACCAAGGAATAAACGTTTTAGAAGTATTAAACATTGCTGACCCCAGAAACCCTAAACTGATTTCTCAATTCAGCATGATAAACCCAAGGGGATTAGCTACTAAAGACGAAAAATTGTTTATCTGCGAAGGCGCAAACGGTTTCAAAACCTTTGACAAAAGCAATGTTTTGAAAATTGGAGAAAACTTGCTCTCCTTCAATAAAAGCGTGAAGTCAACCGATGTTATTGCTGGCCCTAAATCCATTATTATTACTGGCGATGACGGCATTTATCAATACGGATATTCAAACAGCAACGCTTTGGGCAAATTGTTAAGTCACATCAATTTAACACCAATGTTTTAGATGAAGGTTTTATTTTTATGGTTTGGCTGTAGCTTAATCCTGATAAGTGATTGTACTGCTCAAGATTCTTCAAAGTTTAAAAACGAAACAACTATTGGCTTTTTAATGGGTAAAAATAGCATGGGGACAGGTTTTCAACATTATAGTGGTATATATCTTAAAGATTATGATATAGAGGCGGGAGTGGTTGTAGGGTTTGATAAATATGAGTATTTTGACGTTAACCCCATTGGAATCGCTTTAAAAACAACGCTGTTCAATGGCAAAAAAGTAGATACCGTGATTGGCTTTAATGCTGGCTTTGGCTTTTTCTTTTTTCAAGATAAGGAAGCCGCAACAGCATATCAGCCTAAATTATTTACAAACCCGAATTTAAGCATTAAGTTTGGAAAAACCCGAAAAGTAAAGTTTAATCTCAACCTAGGCTATAAAGTTCAGAACGCAAAAACAACAACCATTACCCCAGAATTTAATAATTTCCGCTGGATTCAACCTGCAACTAAAACAGTGGGGGAATATAATTTACGAAGGATAGTTATTGGAATTGGCTTGGCGTATTAATTCATTGTCGTAATTAAAATCGAAATCCCTTTTTTTTCGTCATTTCGAACGAGGTACGAGGAGAGAAATCTGTTTTTTTCTTCGCTGAACCAAGGTAGTGCAAAAGAACTTAGAGCTCTCTCTCCCACAGGGATGGCTATGCCACTATCGTCGAGATGACGGCATGGGAATGACGGGATGGAAAACGAGAAGATTTAAAAAAACTTACCTCCCCATTCCGCCACCAGGCATTCCTTTCATCATCTTTTGCATTTTTGCCATAGCTGCTGGATCAGAGAATTGTTTCATCATTTTGCGCATATCCTCAAACTGCTTCATTAGCTTATTGACTTCTGCAATATCATTTCCGCTACCTTTTGCAATTCTGCCACGGCGGTTTTGGTTAATAGACTCTGGGTTCTCACGTTCAAAAGGCGTCATAGATTGGATAATTGCTTCAATTCCTTTGAAAGCGTCATCATCAATATCTACGTTTTTCATCATTTTACCAACGCCTGGTATCATTCCCATCAAATCTTTGATGTTACCCATTTTCTTGATCTGCTGTATCTGACCAATAAAATCATTGAAATCGAATTTATTTTTGCGGATTTTCTTCTGTAACGCTGCGGATTCCTTCTCGTCGAATTGAAGTTGTGCTCTCTCAACCAAAGAAATCACATCACCCATTCCCAAAATACGGGAAGCCATCCTGTCTGGATAAAATACATCCAGCGCATCCATTTTTTCGCCAGTACCTATAAACTTTATAGGTTTGTTAACCACCGATTTAATAGATAAAGCAGCACCACCACGGGTATCGCCATCTAATTTGGTTAAAACAACACCGGTAAAATCTAACCTATCGTTGAAAGCTTTGGCTGTATTCACAGCATCTTGCCCCGTCATAGAATCCACCACAAACAAAATTTCTTGCGGTTGCGTTGCTTTTTTGACCTCGGCAATTTCGTTCATCAAGGCATCATCTAGCGTCAAACGACCAGCCGTATCTATAATAATAACATTGTTGCCGTTCTTTTTTCCGTGAGCGATACCTTCTAAAGCAATAGAAACAGGATCTGTAGATTCTCGGTTGGTGTAAACCTCGGCACCAACTTGTCCAGCTAAAATCTCCAACTGGTCAATCGCAGCGGGGCGATAGACGTCACCAGCAACCAATAAAGGTTTTTTGCCTTTCTGCGATTTTAAAAACAAAGCAAGTTTACCACTAAAAGTAGTTTTACCCGCTCCGTTTAAGCCTGCGATTAAAATTATCGTTGGATTTGTTTTAATATCTAGCTCATCAACGCTACCACCCATTAAAGTGGTCAGCTCATCGTTCATGATTTTGGTCAACAATTGACCGGGAGAAATAGCAGTCAATACGTTTTGACCTAATGCTTTCTGCTTTACCTCATCAGTAAATGCTTTAGCTGTTTTATAGTTAACGTCAGCATCCAAAAGAGCTTTACGAATCTCTTTCATGGTTTCGGCCACGTTAATTTCGGTAATGCTACCTTGTCCTTTTAATACTTTAAACGCTCCTTCGAGCTTATCCTGAAGATTATCAAACATGTTTTAAATCCTGTTATTTGCAAATAAATTTGGGTTGCAATTTATCAATTTTCTGGAACAATACGAACTTAAAGAGGTGGCCTTATTTGGGTAGCGTTTTCCCGTTTTGCTGTTATCGGTGTTTGTTACCGCACCAACAACCAGTAGATAAGACGTAAACAAGCGGCCTGGAGAAAGTGCTAACGAAAGTAAGGTAATATTAAAGCATAAGGTTCTCACCACTTTCTGCTGACGCCTGAAAAACTTGCGTTAGCAAGTTCCATTTTCCAGCAAAAAAAAGATAGATAAATTACCTAAGCCACAGTTAAGCAAAGCTGTAATTTCCCTTGTCTCTTCGTTAAGGTTAATTGGACTACCAAATAACGATGTACGGTATTATTTGTGCGTTTATTAAATTTGGTCACACTAATCAATTGTGGCGATGTGAATAAGTATTTTAATGCCACATAAAGAAACCGGCAATTAAAATATGCTTTTAGTCATCATTGTAAACCAAGAAATTATTTAGAAGATAAATATTGATTTAAAGCGTTTAAAGCGTTTTCCCAACCTTCATCGTTAGGATGAATCCCTCCTTCGGAAGCATCGTTTTCTTGTTTAATACTGATTTTTGAACCTTCGCCATCTTTGTCAAAATCAATAGTTAATTTGTACTCTCCATTTTCTACGGGAGATTTATCCATGTGCCAATTCCAAGTATATACCAGTTGTTCCTCAGGCTTTACCGTTTCATATTCGCCAGTAATCTTTAAAGAACTTTTATCATTATCCTCAAAAATGTAGTCAATTTTACCACCTTCTTCCAAAGCTGTATCTACAGATAGTAATGCTCTGTCTGCTGGCTTCCACCATTGTTTAAGTTCACTTTCTTCTGTCCATGCTTTGTATAAGGACTTAACATCTGTGTCAAATGTTTTTTCGGTTGTGATTGTGTTGTTTTCCATTTCTAAAATCCTAAGGTTGCGTAACTGTTTAATTTTCTTGACAAAAACACTGTTTTTGTTAGTGATTTAAAGTAAGGGCATTTATCTTTTATTCGATAAACATTTCTGCCAAAACCATTTAATCGCACCCACATTTAATGCCAAATAAATAACGATAACTATCAAAGCTCCTCATATTTTCCCGAACCTTAACCCAAGGATGATTAAAAAGGTTAAAGCGATAAGGCGACGGTAGGTACAATATTTTTAGAACCCACCTTTACAAACAGCAATCAGGAGATAATTTAAATTTTACCTGTGGTCGGTGTTTTCACCGCACCACTAAAAAAGCGTGACAGTACTGACTTTAAGAGAATCGTGGATAGTAAATGTTAGCTCGAAAAAAAAGTGGTTGGCGTTATTTCAAATAGTGGTGTGGTGATAACACCAACCACAAGAAAACATACTCCTAAAATGAGATTTGCAAGAAAGAAAGCAAACACGTACCTTTAAATAAAAAACACGTATCATGAGCACTAAACTTACTTTGACTGTTGAGAAATCTGTTATAGAACGGGCAAAGTTATACGCGAAAAGCACAGGACGAAGTTTATCAGAAATAATAGAAAACTATCTTGGAACACTTACGCAGGAAGCTTCCATTAATGAACTGTCTCCAAAGTTAAAAAAGATAGTCGGCGTAGTAAATCTACCTGCTAACTTTGATGAGAAAGAAGAGTTAAGATCAGCCTTGGAGAGAAAACATTTGTTATGAAAGTTTTTTTGGACACTAATATAATTGTTGATTTGATTGCCGACAGAAAGCCTTTTAGCAAACATGCCGTAGAGATTTTTCAAAAAGGAGAAGAAGGTAAACTTGAACTTTTTACATCGTCGCATTCAATCGCAACAACACATTACTTGTTAAAAAAGTATATCGAAGAGAAAGACCTAAGGGAGGTTTTGTACAATCTTTTGGAGTACGTTACGGTAATTTCTGTTGACGTAGATATCTTAAAAAAAGGATTACGTTCTGCCCATAAAGATTTTGAAGATTCTATTCAAATTTTTTGCGCATCGAACGTACAAAACATGGGTGTTATTGTCACAAGAAATGTGAAAGATTTTAAAAATAGTGAGATTAAAGTTTTAACGCCTGACGAGTTACTGCTGAATTTTTAAATCTGTAGCTATTTCTCTCTTCCCGAAATTGAACTGACCAAACAAATAAACGCTACGAAACGCCAAAAAAATCAATGAATAAAAAACCATTAAAAATAGCCGTTGTTGGTCCAGAATCTTCAGGGAAATCTACTTTAGCTCAAGATTTAGCGAAACATTACCGAACACAATGGATCCCAGAATACTCACGCTTCTACTGCGAAGAACTCAACCGAGATTACACTTTGCAGGATGAGTTGAATATGTTTTACGGTCAGTTGGCATTAGAAAAAGCGGTGGAAAGCATCGCAACAGAAAAGTTACTGTTTTGCGATACCACTATTTTAACGGTAAAAATTTGGAGTGATGAGCTGTTTGGAGAAACTCCACAACTGGTATTAGACAAAATAAAATCTCATCCTTACGATTTTTATGTGCTGCTAAAAAACGATTTGCCTTGGCAGGATGACCCTCTACGTGACTTTAAAGGACGTGGCGATTACTTTATGGATGTTTGGCGCAAAGAACTAAAAGCACTACATGCTTGTTATATAGAAGTCGGTGGCGTAGAAGATCGAACAGCGAACGCAATAAGTGCAGTTGACAGTTTTTTATTAACGTTAAATAATTAATTTCACATTTAATTTACCCAAATCAAAGTTTAGCTTATAAATCAGCGGGCGGGCTTTTTAATTTTAGCTTTATACCTTATAATAATTCGACTGAACTGTAATAAATCAGGAAACAAAAACTCTAAAGAACAAACATCAATATACTTATATGAAAACATCCGGTTTAAGCTCAGCCACAATCCTTTCATTGTTTTTTTTGGCCTGTAGTCCAAAAATCAGCAACCAAACGACAGAAACTGCCACAACTACCATCCCAAAGGATAGCAGTGTGCTTATCGGTACGTTGCCAAATGGTTTAACATATTACATCCGCAAAAATGTGGAACCTAAAAACCGAGCAGAACTTTACTTAGTAAACAAAGTTGGTTCTATTGTAGAAAACGATGATCAGCAGGGTTTAGCGCATTTTACAGAGCACATGGCTTTTAACGGAACGCGTGACTTCCCTAAAAATGAACTGATTAGCTATCTGCAAAAAGCAGGGGTTCGTTTCGGTGCGGATTTAAATGCTTACACCGGTTTTAACCAAACGGTTTATCAGTTGCCTTTGCCAACTGATAGCGTAAAGGTATTTGAAAAAGGTTTCGATATTTTAGCCAACTGGGCAGGGTACGTTACTTTTGATGATAAAGAGATTGATCAAGAACGTGGCGTGATTGTAGAGGAAGATCGCCAGCGAGGGAAAAATGCACAAGAACGAATGAGCAAGCAATTGCTTCCAGTTTTGTTGGCAAACTCTCGTTATGCAGAAAGATTACCCATCGGTAAACTGGATATCATCAACAATTTTGAACACCAGACTATTAAGCAGTTTTACAAAGACTGGTATCGCCCAAATTTACAAGCGGTTATTGCAGTCGGCGATTTTGACATTGCCAATGTGGAGCAACTGATTAAGGATAACTTTTCGGATTTAAGCAATCCGGAGAATGCCAGAAAAAGAGAAAGTTATGATGTTCCAGATAATGCCGAACCTTTGGTCAAAATAGTTACCGACCCAGAATTTCCGTACAATGTTGCTTCTGTGACTTACAAACACCCAGAAGTGGTTGAAACTAATGAAGCGGATTTAAAACGCAAAATTTTAACCAATTTAATCAACACAATGTTGAGCAATCGTTTAACGGAGATTGTACAGAAAGGCAATGCGCCTTTTGTTTTTGCGCAAAGCAATTATGGGTCTTTCCAGGGCGGTTTGGTAAATTTAGATGCTTTTAATAGCGTTGCGGTTGCCAAAGACGCATTAGGTTTAGAAGCGGCTATTAAGGCAGTTATCGCAGAAAACGTGAGGATGAAACTATTCGGTTTTACCACTACGGAATTAGACCGAGCTAAAATTAACCTACAAACTGCTATTGATAAGCAGTTTAAAGAGAAAGATAAAACTAAATCTGCAGCGTTTGTTCAAAAATATGTGGACGCATTTTTAAAAGGTCTGGCTATCCCAAGTATCGATTACATCCATGAGTTCTACACGAAAAACCTAAGCGAGATCACGGTTGCGGAAATCAACAAGTTGGCTTCTACCTTTGTAACGGACGATAATATGATTGCTACCATTCAAGCTCCAGATAAAGAAAAAGCAAATTTGCCAGAACCAGCCACTTATTTAACTTGGATTAAAACTGCCGGCGAAGGAGTAAAAGCATATGTGGATAACACGGTAACAGAACCTTTGATGGCCAAGAAGCCAACGGCTGGAACGTTCGTAAGCGAGAAAAAAGTAGAAGATCTTGGCGTTACCGAATTAACTTTATCAAATGGCGTAAAAGTTATTTTAAAACCAACAGAATTTAAAAATGACCAGATTGTGTTCAGAGGATCTAGCAAAGGCGGAACCTCATTGTCTTCTGATGCGGATTTCCGTTCGGCGCAAATGGCAGACCAATTGGTTAGTTCTTCGGGTATTGCATCTTTTGACGAAAGTCAGTTAGGGAAACTGTTGACAGGAAAAGTCGCCAATGTTAATCCGTATATCGGTACTTACAGCGAAGGCATCAGTGGTTCTGCTAGTCCGAAAGATTTAGAAACCGCATTGCAACTGACTTACTTATATTTTACTGCTCCCCGTAAGGATGCAAGCGTTTTAAAAACACAATTGGAAAGTATGCAAACCGTTTTGAGCAATCGTTTAACGCAACCTTCTGCAGTTTTCCAAGATACGGCAACTGCAGTTTTGAACAGCTATAAAAAACGAGCACAACAGATTACCATTCCAGAACTCGGTCAAATCAGTTTAGATAAATCCATCGCATTTTACAAAGAGCGTTTTGCAAATGCAAGCGATTTCACTTTCACTTTTGTCGGTAATTTTAAATTAGAGGAAATTAAACCTCTGCTTGCCACTTATATTGGCAGTTTGCCAGCTAATGGCAACAGTGAGACTTTTAAAGATTTGGGATTAGAACCTCTTTCTGGCGACATCACTAAAAAAGTATATAAAGGTTTGGAAGATAAAGCGAACGTTTCTTTGGTTTATCACGGTAATTATAATTATTCTGACAAAGAAAACTTGCAGTTAGACGCTTTAAATGCCATTTTGGAGAATAAAATTTTGGAGCGTTTAAGAGAAAAAGAGAGTGGCGTTTACAGTCCGCGGGTAAATGTGAGTTATGATAACGAACCGAAACCGCATTATAGCGTGGGTATTTCTTTCAGTTGCGCACCTGCAAACGTAGATAAGTTGATTGTTGCCGCAGTTGATGAAGTGAAAACTTTGCAAAAAGAAGGCGCTTCCGCAGATGATATTCAGAAGTTTAAAGCAGAAGAATTACGTCAAACCGAGTTGCAACTAAGAGAAAACGGCTTTTGGTTAGGTTATTTGCAAAATGCTTATACCAATGATGAAGACCCAAAAAAGGTGTTGACCTATACTAAAACTTTAAGTGAGGTAACCAATGCCAGCACTAAAACTACAGCCATTAAATATTTAAAAAGTGATAATTTTATTAGGTTGATTTTATTGCCAGAGCAGAAATAGGGATATAAAAGACTTCCGGTTATCAACATCGGAAGTCTTCAACCCAACTCTGTGACTTCAGTAATTTTAGTCGGCAAAAAAGTTCATCGCTAATAGAGGAAAATCTTTGTGCCCTCTGTGGTTACCCTTCGTCTGATAGCATCAAAGGGTTGTCTATGCCACAACTAGGACTCCGCTCAGGATGACAAAAAATAAAAAATGAAGAAACACGGTATTATTTTATTTGATGGCGTTTGCAATTTATGCGATGGTTTTGTGCAACGCATTATTGCAGCAGATAAAGACGACTTTTTTCGCTTCGCCTCTCTACAGTCAGAAGCGGGGCAAAATCTACTGAAATCCTATCCAAAACTGCCAGATTTAAAAAGTATTATTTATTTAGAGGATGGTAAAATCTACACCAAATCCGGTGCTGCTTTAAAAATTGCCTCTCACTTAAATGGAGGTTGGAAGTTGCTAAAGGCGGGATACGTTTTCCCGAAGTTTATTAGAGATGGGGTTTACAACGTCATTGCTAGCAATCGCTACAAGTGGTTCGGTAAAAAAGACCAGTGCATGATCCCAACGCCAGAGCTTAAGTCAAAGTTTCTCTAAAACAAAGACGCTTATCAAACCGCGTCGCAACTTGTGTTCCGTTTATCGGTTTAAAAACCGATCAACTACGTGTTTTACGGTATAAACGAACGAAAACACCCTCTTATCTTTAGCATTATACGAATAATGCGATGAAACGAGCGTCAAAAAACACAAACTTTACACCATAGCCCTTTTAATGGCAATGTGGTTCACGCTTGCCGGCATGGTTTGGGTTTATTGGATTGCACCCATTATTGCTTACCCTTTTGGCATTGCTTCTTTTTACATTTGGCGCACTATTAAAAAAAGAGAAGAAGGCAGAAATATAGCAATTCCGATAATTCTCGGCATTGGTCTGGCGCTCTCTCTTGGCTTTCTTTTAGTGCTGCTTATTTTCAATTGATTTAAAAACGGCTGAGATATTTAAAGACCCGTTTTACAGCGACTAGCTTTGTTTTACAAAAAACAATGCAATTCTGTGGCAAGTCGATTTGTTAGGTATGAAACATCTATTACAGAATTCAACACGTATTATCATTAGGTGTATAGCGTTTAAAACACGCTTAAATATTCGTTTAAAAACTTTTTATATGTAAACTTGTTTTTTAAAGAGGGCTCAAATTGTTTTTTGAGTCCTACATACATTATTATCCATACAAATACGTTAACATTACCTGTGAGTATAGAATTCGAAAAAGTTAAAATCATGTTAAAAAAAGTTTTTTTAAGTTTATTTATAGCGGCTACCGTTGCATGTACCGCAGCGCCTCGTATCATTGATATTGATGTGCCGGGTTCTAACAATTTAAAGCCAGAACCCCGTCAAGAGAAAGTGGCAAAGGAAATTGCAGAATTAGTGACTACACTCAACTACAAAAAAATCAGTTTAAATGATTCATTAAGTGGTGTTATCTATGACAATTATTTAAAGGAAATGGATGGCAACAAAAGTTACTTTTTAGCATCGGACATAAAAAACTTTGAGCAATACCGTAAAACTTTTGATAACGACTTAAAAAACGGAGACTTAAGCGCTGCTTTTTTTATGTTTAACACCTACCAAAAAAGGTACAACGAAAAAATCAACTATTCTAAAAAGCAATTGAACCAAAAATTCGATTTCACTAAAAACGATAGTTACGTTTATGATCGTAAGGATTTATCTTATTTTAAAAATCAGCAAGAAAGTGATCAGTCTTGGGAACGAAAAGTGAAATACGACTATCTGAACTTAAAACTTACAGGCCAAAAAGATTCGGCGATTAAAGCTGCGTTAACTAAACGTTACGATAACCTTTTATCGCAATCAAATAAAATCAATAGCCAGGATGCGTTTCAGATATTTATGTCTGCTTTTACAAATGCTGTTGATCCACACACTAGCTATTTTAACCCAGCTAATGCCGCCAACTTCAATATTGATATGGCTCGTTCTTTAGAAGGTATTGGCGCAACCTTATCCTCAGAAAATGAATTTGTTACCATTAAGGGCGTTATTACCGGTGGCCCGGCGGGTAAAAGTAAGCAACTGAAAATCGATGACAAAATTATCGGTGTAGCGCAAGGTAAAGATGATTTTGTGGATGTGGTAGGCTGGCGTTTGGATAACGCAATCGAACTGATTAGAGGTAAAAAAGGAACTACTGTTAGGTTAAAAATTCTATCGAAAGACCAAGATTTATCGGCAGTGCCAAAAATTGTGACCATGGTGCGTGAGAAGATTATTTTAGAAGATCAATCCGTTAAAAAGAAAACAAAAACCTTTACTAAAGACGGCAAAACGTATACCTACGGCATTATTGAAATCCCAGCATTTTACGCAGATTGGGCAGAGATGCAAAAAGGTAACCCAAATTATAAATCGACTACTAGGGATGTTAAAGCGGTATTAGATTCATTGAAGCAAGATAAAGTTGACGGAATTATTATCGACTTGAGAGGAAATGGTGGCGGATCTTTAGGAGAAGCGATTGAACTGACTGGCTTGTTCATCAAAAAAGGCCCCGTAGTGCAGGTAAAGGATTACAGAGGAAAAGTTGAAGTTGACGAGGACGAAGATCCCTCAGTTTTGTGGGATGGTCCATTAGCAATCATGACCGACCGTTTTAGCGCATCTGCATCAGAAATTTTTGCCGGAGCGATACAGGATTACGGTCGTGGAATTGTTGTAGGTAACACCACTTACGGCAAAGGAACTGTACAATCTGCCATCGCCATGAAGCGGATAAACCCAGACTTTGCCGATAAAAACGATCAGATCAATTTAACGATGGCTAAATTTTACCGCATCAGCGGAAGCTCTACCCAACATAAAGGCGTGGTGCCAGATATAGAATTCCCAACTGTTTTCCCAGCTGATAAGTACGGGGAAAGTGCTGAAAAATCTGCGTTACCATGGGATGAAATTGCGAGTAGCAAGTACGCCAAGGTGGCTAATTTGACTGGTAACATTGCAGAGCTTAGGGCACAGCATGAAATTAGGATGAAAAGCAGTGAAGAATTCAGTTACCTTTTACAGGATATTGGAGAGTTTAAAAAGAGAGATGCAGATGTATCTTTGCCGTTGAACGAGGAAGCGCTAAAGAAGCAACGTGATGATTTGGAAGAAAAGAATCTGAAACGCGAAAACGAACGCAGAATTAGCAGAGGTTTACCAGCTATTACCAAGAAAGAGGAGAAGGTAAAAGAAGATAATTTCGATTTTATCCAAGATGAGACAGTTAAAATTATCACTGACTATATTACAGATCCAAAAATTGTGAAGAACATGAAGTTTTAGGTTTTTTGTATACTCTAAACGTTAAATTAATTGAATTCGAAAAAGAGCTTCGGCTCTTTTTTTTGTATTATAGATTTATGGGGGAGAATTGAGGTAACAAAAAAATAAAACACCAATTTCTCTGTATAAGCCACTAAAGCACAAACCATAGTTTAAATAAAAATTCAACAACGATAGTTAATTCCGTAAAACCAAACGCATTTGACTCGGTACAATACTAATTTTTAACGGAAACAAGCCCCGCATTTTTTGCGAGGCTTGTTGACTATATATTAGAAGTATATCTAAAGATGTTATCGCCAAAAAAGCTGCTTAAACCGACAAATTCCAACCACGAGTATCTTCAACTCTTCCGTATTTGATATCGTCCAAAGTTTTCCGCATCTTATTCGCAAAAATGCTTTTTGCTGGATCTGGCAAAGTATAGCACTTATCCTGAAATGAGATTTCTGAAACGGAAGCAATTGTTGCGGCCGTACCGGCGCCAAAAGCATCCGTACAGCTACCGTTGTCTATGGCTTCAATAATTTCCGCTACGGAAACCCGGCGTTCTTCTACTTCCATTCCCCAATCTTTTGCGATGGTAATAATGCTTTCGCGAGTGATGCCGTCTAAAATGGTATCTCTGGTAGATGGCGTAACCAATTTTTCGTTGATCACAAACATGGCATTTGCCGCACCCATTTCTTCTACATATTCGTGGGTCTTGGCATCTGTCCAAAGTATTTGGTCAAAGCCTTGTTCTGCCGCTTTTTTACCTGGATAAAGTGAACCTGCATAATTCCCCGCTGCTTTCGCGTAACCAAAGCCACCTTCGGCAGACCGGGTATATTCCGTTTCTATCTTAACATTTAAGTTTTTAGAAAAATATGGACCAGTTGGGCAAAGCAACACCATAAATTTGTAGGTTGTTGATGGCGCTACGCCTAAATATGGATCGGTAGCGAACATAAACGGACGGATGTAAAGCGTATAACCTTCTTTACTAGGCACCCAATTTCTATCAAAATCAACCACGGCGGCAATACTTTGGATAAACATTTCTTCTGGCAACGCTGGCATGCACATCCGCTCGGCAGACTTATTAAAACGTTTTGCGTTCTTATCCGGACGGAAAATTGAGATTTCTCCGTCATCATGCTTGTAAGCCTTTAATCCTTCGAAAAAAGCTTGTCCGTAGTGTAAAGATGAAATTGCCGGACTTAAACCAATATCTCCAAAAGGGACTATTTCAAAATTTTTCCATTCGCCGTCTGCGTAATCAGCAATCAGCATATGGTCAGAAAATGTTTTACCGAAAGGTAGATTTTCAAAATCTACGTTCGAAAGTTTTGAAGTGGTCGCTTTTGTTACTTTGATAGCTAATGTATCCGTCATGATTTATTGATTTTCAGGGTGGCAATTTACAAATTTGTTTCTCAAAACGTCACGAATTAAAATTTGTTTGAAACATTTATAACGCCCTTCATTGTGTCTGTGTTGCGTTTTTACCGAAAATCTCAAAATAACTAACTGCTTTTTTAGCCAATTACCAATTGCACCGTTTTGGTTTTTAGTTCATATTTTTAGTTTAAATAGTTTACGGGTGTGTACTGACTAAACTCATCTCTAATTAGCCCATAACGGCAACTCAGCTTTGTTAAAACTCGCAGCCTTAAAAAAAGAACCTATTTAATTAACATTTACGTTTTTGTTGTACATATCTTATTCTATTTTTGCGGGTATGAATATTTTGATACTAGGGTCTGGCGGAAGAGAAAGCACTTTTGCATGGAAAATTAGCCAAAGCGCATTGTGTAGCCAGCTTTTTATCGCTCCAGGAAATGCCGGAACTGGTGCTTACGGAAAAAACGTAGCCCTAAAAGTGACTGATTTTAGCGGAATTAAAGATTTTGTTTTAGCTAACAACGTTGACATGGTTTTGGTTGGGCCAGAAGAACCGTTGGTAAAAGGTATTCATGATTATTTTTTGGCGGATGCGGAGTTGGCTAAAATTCCTGTTATCGGTCCAAAACAGGATGGCGCTCAGTTAGAAGGAAGCAAAGATTTTTCCAAAATTTTTATGGAGAAATACAACATCCCTACGGCTGCGTCTCAAACATTTACGGTTGATACTTTAAAGCAGGGCTTAACTTATTTAAGACACCACCCAATGCCGGTTGTGCTTAAAGCCGATGGTTTGGCGGCTGGAAAAGGCGTTTTGATTTGCACAACTTTAGCAGAAGCGCAAGAAGAATTACGCTTGATGCTTGCCGAGGCGAAATTTGGGGAAGCCAGTTCAAAAGTGGTTATCGAAGAGTTTTTGACAGGTATTGAGCTCTCTGTATTTGTAGTTACTGATGGGAAAGATTATGTGATTTTGCCATCTGCAAAAGATTACAAGCGCATTGGCGAAGGAGATACCGGCTTAAACACAGGCGGTATGGGTTCGGTTTCGCCGGTACCTTTTGCAGATGAGGATTTTATAAAAAAGGTAGAACAGCTGGTGGTTATTCCAACCATTAAAGGTTTACAAACAGAAAACATCCATTACAAAGGTTTTATTTTTATTGGCTTGATGAACAAAGACGGACAGCCAAACGTAATAGAATACAACTGCCGCATGGGCGACCCTGAAACTGAAAGCGTTTTGCCACGTATGGAAAGTGATTTTGTAGAACTTTTAAAAGCTGTTGCCGATGAAACAGTAGGTAGTTACCCGCTAAAAATATCTAGTAAAACGGCAGCTACCGTAATGTTGGTTTCTGCGGGTTACCCTGGAGAGTACATCAACGGAAAATCGATTACAGGCTTAGAGAACATTAAAGAGAGCATCGTTTTTCATGCAGGTACCGAACTGGACAATGGCATCGTAAAAACAAAAGGCGGACGTGTTTTAGCGGTTACCACTTTGCAAGACAACATTTTTGACGCCTTGCAACAAGCAACTGCAGATGCAGGAAGGGTTTATTACGACGGCGCAACCTTTAGAAAAGATATAGGATTTGATTTATTGTAGCAATTTTGGCAATACGCTGACCGATTAGCAATTCGTGTAATTTAAGATGGCAAAATAATGGCGTTTTTTGGCTAAATTTGATTTGGCACAATCTTCTATAAGAGTTGTAACCGCATGATCATAAAAATAGGAACATATACTTTTGGTTTTTTAGCCATTCTGTTTACCACAGGATGCGCTACGAGCAATTTTGAGTGGGTTAAAGTTAACCCAGAAAAAATTCAATTGGCCAAAAGTAGAGCTCCGTATAGCGAGAACACTCGCCAAGTAAACTTGGTGTTTCAATTAAAAGAAAAAGACACTGAGGTCTACTATCCAGAATCTAACGGTTTTTTTGAATCAGATGGGAAAAAAGCCGAAGCTGTTGAAAAATCATCTGCACTAAAGCGGAACATCAAAAAGAGCCAACATCATGCAAACAGCGCAAGTCAGCTTCAAAATACAGCAAGCAGTTCTGCTGTTTCCGATGAGTTGAAACCTGTTTCGTCAAATGTATCTAATGCGGAAAAATTAAATTCGGCCTTAAAAATTCCTTTGATAAAATCCGGGAAAAACATCGCTTCTTTTGGGCCAAGTCCTTCGGAAGTTAGGGAAATGGCTTTTAACAGTATCAAAGAAAAGAACCCAGAACTTGCAGAGAAATCCGCAGCAAAAGAGCAACGAGGAAAAAACCTAATGTGGACGGGTTTAGGTTTAATTGTATTCGGTGGCGTAATGGGATTGATCTTTGGGAAATCTGCGTTTTTAATTTCGTTAGCTGGAGTGGTGTTTACTGGTATTGGGTATTTCTTTAGAATTTAGGGGATCATTCGTTTTACAGGTTTAGTTCAGAGCGCAAGGGATCGATTCTAGCTTTTTTATTATCCTGCGTTTGACGTTATTACCAAACCGCTATTTTGAGATTGTTACTTTTTATGCCAAATACGCACCAACATAAAATTACTCTTTTGAAATTTTTATATAATGATACTAACACCGACCACAAGAAGAATCAGATGGGTTTACCTTTCGGTTGGTGTTCCTCCAAACCGCAAGTTGAACTAGGCGGATTCTAGATTCTAGACTTTAGCCTCACTTATACAAACTCTTACTCTCAATAAAATCAATCACTTTATCGGGCAAAAAAAACTTTACATTTTCCTCTTTTGCAATCGCTTTTCTAATAAAAGTGGAAGAAAGCTCCATCAACGGGGTTTCCGTCATCGTTACCGAAGGATGGTTTGCTAATTCTAAGTTTTCGGAGCCCGGGCGAGGATAAACGTGGATACTGTAATCTCGCAAAATAAGCTCGTAATTTTTCCATTTCTTCAACGATTTTAAATTATCCGACCCCATAATTAAACTAAACTGATGCTCTGGGTATTGAGCGTGTAAATGCGTTAGTGTATCAATGGTGTAAGAGGGTTGTGGCAACTTCAGCTCCACATCACTCACTTTTATGTTTTCAGCATCTTCAACAGCTAGTTTTGCCATCTCTAATCGGTCGTAAACCTGTATTAAATCTTTCTTTTCTTTTAGCGGATTGTGTGGCGAAACCACCAACCAAACTTTATCTAATTCGGAATAGTTGGCTAGGTAATTCGCAATAATCAAGTGCCCAGTATGTATGGGGTTAAACGACCCAAAAAGTAATCCTATTTTCACTCTTCCTCCTTTTTTGATGGTTTTTTGGGTATGGTTAATCCAGCAATCTTAGGTGCCGGTTGTTCTTTAATATACAAATTAACATCCCTTTGAGGGAACGGAATTTGAATCCCATTTTTGTAAAATGCTTCAAAAACGTCACTCATTATTACACTCTTTATGATTAACCAATTGTCAATATCCGATATCCAACATAATAGTCTAAAATTGATCGAGCTATCGCCAAAACTATCTAACAAAATTAATGGCGCCGGCGTTTTCGATACGTTTTCATTTGTGGACAAAACCTCGTTAAAAATGTTTTTTACCTTGTCAATGTCGCTCCCGTAGGCTACGCCAACTTCTAAACTAATCCGTTTGTTGGTGTTACTCAAAGTCCAGTTGATTAAGTTTTGCGAAAGTAAATCGCCGTTTGGCACTATCACTTCTGAGCCTTCGTAAGTAAGTATTTTACTGGCTCTAATACCCATTGATTGTACAGTTCCCGTTTTACTGCCCACCTCAATTAAGTCGCCAACTTGTATTGGTTTTTCAAAAACCATTACCAGCCCACTTACCACATTATTTGCAATATTTTGCAAACCGAAACCAATGCCCACGCCCAAGGCACCCAAAATAATGGTTAGTCGATCTAGCGGGACGCCCGATGCGGCAATGGCAATTAGAAACCCAACAATCCAAATGCTCAAACGCACCAACAAAATTGATGAACTATACTTGCCCTTACGCGAAACACTTGCCGATTGTTGATCTGCAAATTCAAAAAAGTAGCTGATGATTTGTGCAATTACCGTGGATAAGTAAATGATGATCACAAACAAAGAAAAATTTCCGAAGGTAAAAACGGTGCTTCCTATCTTTCGTGGCTCGGTAAAAAAATCTTTAGAGACCTCAAAAATATAGTCGAAAATATTTAGATTCTGCGTAAAGTATATAAGTATCAAAAGCGCAGCTAGCACTTTCAGCAACTTGCCAATTTTAGTCTTAAGGTTCTTAAAATCCAGATAAGAAGAAATTCTGTTAATATGTATTTTACCAACTTCCATCTGCAGGTAAATTCCTTCTGTAATAATCTGTACAAAAAGCACCAGGCAAATACCTTCTACTAAAGTAAATAATGCCGCAATTGATGTGGTTTTTGATAAACTGTACCGACCAAAAAGATTGCCGATAATGCCTACAGCCAGCAAAGCAAAATATAAATACGCCAGATAATGCCGAGTAAATTTATGCTTCTCTACAAGGGTTGTCTTGTGCCTTCTGAATATGTAATAAGAAAAAATTAGTAGAAAGCTGGTTAGTAAAAAGAACACAAAACGCTCGGCAGCGTAAACCTCAAAGAACAAATTGCTGAAAGAAAACAGGATTACAAAACCTGTAAAAGCCAACCACGTGTAAAAAAACTCCTTATATGCCCGCCTAATCAATACCGCAACACAAAGCATCAGCAGTATTAAATAAATTTCGCTTAAAACAACGGGTGGATGGTAATAGAAAAAAGAACCAATGGTTAAAGTAACCGTTAAAGCACCAATTACTGGGTATTTAGAGGTAAGCAATGCATGTTCAAAAATACTTCGAGCATCTATATTTTCCTTCGCAATGGTGTTTCTACTTTTTGAGAGCCAAAAATAAAGCAGAAGAAAAAGAGAAAAATTAATGATGTGAACTTTATAGCTGTACTTTAAATAATACCAGAGAATTTTAAGGTTAAAACCTATGGTTTGTTTTATCCCAATTTGAAGCTCGGTAAAAAAGCTATTTAGTTTGATTTGCCAAAGATATGGGTATTCTTTTTCGAAGGTTCTGGAACTAAGCTGTTGTAAACCCTGATTAATCTGTTCATTAAAATCTATTAATTCCAATTGCGCAGCAGAAACTCTACTCTGCAAGACTCCAATCTTAGAAATGGCACCCAAACTTATAGAATCCAGTCGGTGCCATTTTGGGCCTAATGCGTTTAACCTCACAAAAAAGCGTTCTCTTAACGCAGAATCTGCCGGTAAATATTTAAAAACCGTGTCTGTAGTTAATCCACAAAGGGTTTCTTGCATGTCAATCAATTCGTCATTGTAAACAGTTAACTCCTGACCCCACTTATTGAGCTGTTTTTGAGACGTGGCAAAATAATCTTGAAAGGTTGATAGTGACCTTAAAGTCAACAAACGATCGGATAAGGCCCGAGAATCTTTTAGGCGAGTTTCGATATTTGGTAAAAGTTCAGAAACTCGTACTGTATCAAACCCTTTGCTTAGTTTATTATTGATGGTGTTAAACTCATCCGCATAATAATCTATGCGTTTTAAAAGTGCATTAAAACTGGTGTCGGCCAGCTCTGGGCTCACTTTTTTGGTCGGATTTGCGATCACTTTTAAAACTGAATCCTGCAAGTTTTGCGAAAACGATACGCAGGGCAAAACCCATAAAATTACAAACAGAGACTTGAATAGTTTAAAACGTTTATCCATTGCAAATGAAAGGCTTCATAAAAAAGTAATTTACAGAAAATATCGACAAGCTTTATTTTTCGATAAACTTTAATAGCAACTCTTCAGCGTTTTTGCAAGCCATACTTAAATCGGTGTTCTGCAAAATCACATCAAACTTTGGGGAGTAAGTTAGTTCTTTAGCTGCTTTATCAATGCGTTCCTTCACTTTTTCTACGGTTTCGGTTCCTCTGCCTTTCAAACGTTCAATTAGTACTTCTAATGATGGTGGTTGCACAAAAATAGCCAAAGCGTTTTCCTTGTACTTTTCCTTCAAACGTAATCCTCCTTCAACATCCAAATCAAAAATTACGGTTTTGCCACTTTTCCAAATCCGCTCAATTTCGCTTTTTAAAGTTCCGTAAAAAGTGCCAGAATAAACTTCCTCAAATTCGGCAAACTCGTGTTTGGCAACTTTATGCAAAAACTCTTCTTTACTTACGAAGTAATAATCTTTTTCGTCTTTTTCGACGCCACGAGAATGCCTTGTTGTTGCAGAAATTGAAAAAGCAATTTTATCTGGAAACGCTTTTAATAAATGTTGTACGATGGTGGTTTTACCTGCGCCTGATGGGGCAGAAAATATGATGAGTTTACCTTGCATTCCTTATTTAAGCTGAAAGCTAAAGGCTAAAAGCTGAAAGCAATTTACTTTGAGCATTTAGCTTTTAGCTTATTTACAATACGTTTAAAAGTTGTTCTTTGATTTTCTCGAGTTCTTCCTTCATACCCACTACATAGCGCTGAAGGTTTGCATCATTTGCTTTAGAACCCATGGTATTTATTTCTCGCCCAATTTCTTGGGATATAAAACCTAATTTTTTACCGTTGGCGTCTTTTTCTTTAAGCGTTTCAATAAAATACTCGCAATGGCTTTTTAGGCGGACTTTTTCTTCCGTAATATCCAGTTTGTCAATATAATAGATCAATTCCTGCTCTAATCGGTTTTCATCTACTTTTTCTTTACCTACGGCATCAAAAAGCATGGCATTCAGTTTTTCTTTGATTGCGGGCACTCTATTAGGTTCATCACGAACTACCAAAGCCATAAAATCTAAAATACTTTGAACTCGGTTTGTTAGATCATTCTGTAAAACCGCCCCTTCATCTCCTCTAAAGCCTTGAAAATTATTAATCGCTTTATAAAATGTTTCTAACATTAGTTTCCATTCTTCTTCAGAAACCGAACTCTCGTCATACTTTACTACTTCGGGTAAACTCAACACAACAGGCATTAAATTGCTTGCATCGTCGCCAAGATTTAGTGCGATATCTTTTAATTGATTATAGTAGTGTGCAAACAGATCTTTGTTGATCACTGCCGCTTTTGAAGCCGCATCTGTCATATCGGCACTAATGGTTAACATCACTTTTCCCCGCTCTAACAACTTGCTACACTCGTTTCTCAAAAAAAACTCTTTATCAGAAAATGCCTTGGGTAATTTTATACTTAAGTCGAGAAATTTACTGTTGAGAGATTTTATTTCAACTGTATATTTGCCGTTTGGCAAGTCGGTAACGCTGGCGCCGTAACCAGTCATAGATTTAATCATTTGCAAAGATAAAATTTAAAGGGAAATAATAGGGGGGTAGATTTCCTTCTGTTTTGTTAAACTTACCGTTCCTTCTTTAAAAATCTAAAACGTTAAAAAAACTTAAATCTAAAAGCAACTGAAAAAGATTTGCCATCTTTAAACATCTTATGAATTTTAAAATCGCTTTTACTTTAATTCCAGTAATGTTGCTTGCTTTCATTGCAAATGCACAAGTGCTAAGTATAAAAGGGTTGGTGTTTGAGAAAGGAAGCACAGCTAGAATAGAGCGGGTTAATGTCTCTACCAAAAACTCTTCGGCTATTGCAAAAACCGACGAATGGGGAAACTTTGAGATAGAAGTAAATATCGGCGACACCCTATTGTTCAGCAAGGCAAATTACGAAGAGGTTGAGAAACCCATCTTGGCAAAACAAAACCTGATTATTTATCTTACAAAAGCCATTCAGTTGAGTGAGGTAGTAATAAAAGGGCAGAGCAAAGCGAAACAACAGCAAGAAATTTTAGACGGCTACCGCAGTAAAGGCGTATTCTTTAACGGAGATCCGCCTATTTTGGCCTATATATTTATGCCCCTTACGGCCTTGCATGAGCTTTTAGGAAATGATGCTAACAATGCCAAGAAATTTGGGAATTACATTCAACGGGAGAACGCCGAAACTATGGTAGATAGGCATTTTAATGAACTCGTTATCCGCAAAGCGATTAAAATCCCTGATTCTGAACTGGTAGAGTTTATGTATTTACATCGGCCAAAGCCAGAAGAGGTGCTGTATTGGAATTATTACGACGACATGAACTACATTAAAAAATCTTACGCCAAATTTAAAAACCGGAAGAAATAGAAGTCTCATAAAATGCCGTGGCCTCAAAAACGGTAGTCTTTTTAACAAAATAGATTCGATTTAGCCGGATTTCCAACGCTTTTTTTGCTGTTTTAAATATTATATATTTGCCCACCAGCCATGCTCTGTAAAATAGTGTGGAAACAATAAATTGCTACATCCAATGTCTGAAATAATAAGTAAAAGCGACGTAATTTCGTATTATAACGAGCACACAAAGTTTAAACTAAACGACTACATCAAAGCCAATCCTCGTATTATTGAGGCTTGGAAAACTTTGACCAAAAACATGCCGTTTCAACCGAAACGTATTTTGGAAGTGGGTTGTGGCATGGGAAGCATTTGTGCAAAAATGAACAAAAGGTGGCCAAACGCAAAAATCACAGGCTTGGATATCAGTACAGAATCCATTGCACTGGCAACCAACCTTTTTGCAAACGAGCAACTGAATTTTATCCAGTCGCTACTTAGCGAAGACCTATTCGACGAACAATTTGACCTCATTATTTTTATGGATGTTTATGAGCATATCGCTGTAGAAGACAGAACAACCGTTCACGCATCTTTAAAAAAGTTATTAAAAAACAAAGGCCGAATTTTTCTTTCCGTACCCACACCTCACAATTTAAAGTGGTGTTTGGTACACAAACCAGAAACCATGCAGCCTGTAGATGAGCATATTTCTTTTGACGTGATTGGGAAATTAGCGCAAGATACCGGTACGGAAGTGCAACTTTACCAAACCAAAGATATTTGGAACGTGGGCGATTATACCCACGTAGTTTTAGAAAAAAACGATGATTTTGAAGCGGCGTTCTTTGTGAATAAACCAGTGGACGGGATGCAGAGGGCAAAACGTATTTACGGTAAATTAGTGCAAAAACTAGAAGAGCCTTTGAGGCGGTTGAAAGTGAAGCGGAAGCTGAAATGATTCCCGAAATATAACGAAGGGTCCTGAAAAGAGAGGATCTGCCTGGATTTAGTAAATAACTTTTTAACCTGTGCGGGTCGTTTAATCAGAAACTCTAATTAATGGGCATAGCTTAGTAAAGCGAATTGTGTCTATAATTTGCTGTTTAAAGACTTTAAAAAGGCAATTACTTCCTTTTTTTCTGTATCGGTTAAATTCAATTGATCTGGTGCAAGGGTTTGATTCTCTAGCTTTATCCCCAAGCCCTCGCCTCCGCCGTTTTCGTAAAAAACCATTACTTCATCTAAAGTATCAAATACGCCGTTGTGCATGTAAGGAGCGGTTGATGCTACGTTTCTTACTGTCGGGGTTTTAAATGAGAAAAGTTGATGAGGTATTTTATAAAGATGGTATTTGCCCGAATCTGGATCTAGCTTAGGGCTTAAGTCTTTTGTTGCCGGCACTCCTAAGACTTCACTTTCTAATTTCTCGTAATATGGTGGCACCGCTCCGCTAAATAAAGGAGTAAAATGACAACTGCCACATTTTGCTTTGCCCATAAATAGGTTAAAACCTGCAATCTCTTGGTTAGTTATGGCGGTTTTGTTTCCACGCATATAATCGTCAAATCTGCTACTTATCGCAGTTAAAGATCTTATGTAGCTTGCCAAAGCCTTTTTTATCATTTGCGGATTTATCACTTCCTCGTTGTACGCATCGGCGAAAGCTTTTACATATTTTTTGTTCTTTTTAAATCCACGAGCAATCGTCTCTAAACTGCCGTTCATCTCGCTTTTATTGGAAACCACATCATGTATCTGGTCTTCCAAAAACGCAATTCGGCTATCGTAAAACTGAACAGGTTGCAAACCTGCATTAATTAAAGTGGGTGTGTTTCGTAGTAAATTATTGTTACCAGAAATATCGAAATTCACTTTTAAACCATCGGTAAAAGCTTTTTCGGGTTTGTGGCATGTACCGCAATTTCTATTGCCATTTGCTGAAAGCGCATTGTCGTAAAAGAGCATTTCGCCTAGCACTAATTGCGCTTTACTGGTTTCCTTATTGTTAGAAGGAGCAAAAAAACCCACGTTAAAAGCATCTTTTGCAAACAGGTGGTTTGCCCTTGGGTTAATTGCTCTCGGCTGGTCAATATATGGCACATCCTCGGTTTCCTGATATTTTTTAAACGCCGTACATAAAGGATTTACATACTCGCTAATGAAAGTTGCCCTGTCAAATCTGTTAAAGTCGAAACCGCTTTTGTTGATAAAGTCTAAAGCCAACTGGCAATTTTGTTGAACTTCAGCACTGTTTTTAAAATAGGAAAAAATGGTTTTTGTAGTATTAACAGTAACAAAAGCCTCTGCAATACCGGTATTAGCTGTAGGGCAATCAAAACCTGCAAGTCCTTTACTTACCATTAAATATAAGTTGAGTTTTAGTGCGTCCAGGGTTTCAGATTCACTAATATCAAACTGCGCTTGCCCAAGAGAAAGCTTGTTTATTGCCGTTAATAAGTCACTTGTGTGTATAATTATAGCTTCTTGCGCTTC
>JBBSTQ010000005.1:0-28390 GCA_038235745.1 Sphingobacteriales bacterium | reverse complement strand
GGGTGGCAATTTAAATAAATGGGAGATCGCAACTCGATTAGATAACAACTCAAACATCTGTATGTATGATGCTTCAGGTTTAAAGATAGAAACCAAAGATGAAAAGTCAGTTTTAGTAATTACGGCGACTAAAACGGGTGTTAAGTCCTACAAATCGGGTTTTTTAAACACAAATTTCACGTTTACTCCAGGTCTAAATGAGGAATATAGTACGGTCGCTAATATCAAGTTTGTTGCAAAAGAGGGTAACAACTTCAAAGCAATTAGCGAAACCTACGGCGCTTGGCCAGCATTTTGGACTTCGCAAGGTAATCCTTGGCCAACAAAAGGAGAGATTGATATTATAGAAGGTTACACTTATGGTGGCACTTCAAAATCTGCAAGTAATTTATTTTACGGAACTGTAAAAGGGATTCCAGAAACTGGAAATAGCCTTGAACGTAATTTAGGCCCAATAATGGAAGGTTGGCACAAGTATGAGCAACTTTGGAAAAACGTGAACGGAGTGGTAACGCTGACTATTAAATTAGATGATGTTGTAAAGGTTACCTATAACAATAGCAGCAGCAGTCCCGAGAAGCCAGGTAAATTGAAGTTAGAAAATTTTAGAGAGCACAACGTAGTTTTGAATTTGAATGTGGGACACACGCCTCCACAGCCTAATGATTTTAAAATCTTTGGAGACAATAGCCAAATAAACCTGTTTTCTGAAACAATGATGTGGGTGGATGATGTAGTTGTCAGAAAAAGAAGTCTTTAAGATAACTCGTAGAAAATTGGATTTAGGCTGAACGCTTTAAATTATAAAATTAAAATGCCTCTGAAGAATTATCAGGGGCATTTTTTATGTAAAAAAAACTGATTTGGACATATCGTGACCCTTTTAAAAACATCACATAACCCTTCAATTGAGTTTCGTGACTTAAGTTTGTTGTGATGAAAGTGTCAACCCCCGACACCTTAATCATTAACCAATTTAAATTAAAATTATGAAACAAGAAATCAAAAAATCATTGGTAATGTCTTTAACCGGACTAGTTTTATTCGTTTGCGGATGTGAAAAAACAGCGTTAAACGAGACAGCTAAACAAGAACCTGTAATCAAAACCACTGCCATCGGCAATTGGCAAACCGTTTTCTCCGACTACTTTAGTGCGAGTGGAAATCTAAACAAATGGAATAGGGAGGAGCGGAAGGATAACAACTCTAACATTTGTAATTACAAAACTAACAACCCCCAAATTATGGCTAAAGATGGTAAATCTGTTTTAGTAATAACAGCTAAAAAAGTTGGTTCGGAGTACGAATCTGGGTTCTTATCCTCATATTTTACATTTTCACCAGCTGTAAATGAAGAATATTCGACTACGGCAAACATAAAGTTGATTGCTAAAGATGGTGATAATTATCGTGGTTTTAACGAAACTTTTGGTGCTTGGCCTGCCTTTTGGACTGCTCAAGGTAATTTGTGGCCAACAAAAGGAGAGATTGATATTCTTGAAGCTTATTCTATGCAGGGTGCATCAACATCCTTTAAAAGTAATTTATTTTATGGTCAAAATGCTGGCATTCCTGAGTTAGGCAATACTTGTGAAAAAGATCTTGGTGCAGTTTCAGAAGGCTGGCATAAGTATGAGCAGATTTGGAAAAATAAAAACGGTTGGGTAACGGTTACCATCAAATTAGATGGTGTAACTAAGTTCCATTACAGCAACGTTATCAACGGAAATTTGAAACTCCAAAATTTTAAAGACCACACTGTCAATTTAAACTTAAATGTTTTTCATACTCCTACAGGTTCAAACCCCTATTATATTTTCGGTGCCGATCAATCAAAAATAAAATTGTTCTCTGAAACGATGATGTGGGTAGATGACGTTGTCGTTAAAAAACGAACTATTTAAAAACAAATACAAAGTAATTCAGCTATATTTAAACACACAGCTGAATTACTTTTTTTTTATCAAATAATTTTCTCACTTTCAAACAATTATTCTCGCACAAAGGTTAAGTAATTTAATGTCGTTAAGGTTTCTAAAGTTTTTTGTTCTACTCCTTGCACCTTTTGCCTCCATTGCGCAGGAGCTTAACTTTAAACATGTTTCATTCAACGAAGGTTTAGCTAAAAGTCCAATCTCTACTTTTTTACAAGATGAAAAAGGTTTTATCTGGTTTGGTACTGCAAAAGGTTTAACTCGGTACGATGGTTACGAGTTCAAGAACTTTAAAGCGAACCTAAAAGACACCACAACCTTAAGTCATAACAGGGTAAATGTTATTTTTCAGGATAGCGAAAAACGTCTTTGGATAGGTACGGCCAACGGGCTCAACCTTTACGATAGAAAGCTCGAAAAGTTTAAACACTTAGATATTCGTGATCTTAAGGGTGGCCAAAACTATATCTCTTCGATAGTAGAAGACAAGCAAAAAAATATCTGGATTGGTACTTTTGGAGGCTTAAAAAAACTCAATAAAAAAACCTTTCATTTAGAAGATGCCCCCATAACTTTTACAGAGGGGGTTTTAAAAACGGGAGTTATTTTCTCGCTTCTTGTAGATAAATACAATAAAATTTGGGTAGGTACAGAACGAGGCATCAAGACGTTTGACCCAAAACAACAAAAAAATATTGACTTACCGAACACACTCGTTCAAACAGCTGGTTTTCAATCAAATATAGTAAGGGTAATTAAAGAGGATAGCAAGGGAAACTTGTGGTTTGGTACCGAGATTTCTGGCGTCTTCAATTTTGATAGAACCAATTACAAAGTAAATAATTACATTTTTTCTGAAAACAAAAACTCTATATCTTCAAATTGGGTAAACGATATTTTGTTCTATGAAAACCAAATCTGGTTTGCAACTCGAAATGGTATTAGCGTTTTTGATACCAAGGCAGAAACTTTCACCACCTACAAAAACAGCCAAACCAATAACAGTAGTTTAAGTGATGATGTAGTTTGGAGTTTATTAAAAGATAAAGAGTCATGCGTTTGGGTGGGTACTTTTTCTGGTAATATCGATTTTTACTATAAAGGCAATTCCAATTTTGAAAACATCACAAGTAACACCGGAAAACCATTAAGCTTAAACAATGCTTTGGTGGAATCTATTGTAGAAAGTAAGGACGGGACTTTGTATGTTGGTACTTTCCGTGGCGGGTTAAACTACCTCAACAGAGCTACAAATACCAGTAAATATTTCCCGATAAGGCCAGAACCTGGCGATGTAACTAACAACGGAGTAAAGTCGCTATCAGACGATGGTAAAGGTAATTTATGGGTAGGTACAATTAAAGGGCTTGCATTATTTGGTAAGCAAAGTCAAACTTACAGGTATTTTGAAATCTTTAAAAACAGACCTAGTAAAAGTGACCATGCGGTTTTGTGTTTATTGCCAGACGGCAACGGCGCTTGGATTGGAACGGATGGCTATGGATTAATGTATGTATCATCCGAGGGAACAACCAGCATCTATAAAACTAAGGGAGAGACAAAATTTAATAATAAGCCTAAGTTTAACTTTTCGTTAGATCTTAACCCCTTAATAAAATGGGCTATTCCAGAAGAGTTTTTCCCATCAGGAATGAATCATCTGATCAATGGAATATCTGATAATTTTGTGACCGCCTTACTAAAAGCTGATGAGACCCATTTATGGGTGGGCACACAGGATGGCCTTAACTATTATAATAAACTAACCAACTCAGTTGACTGGTTATATCAGAAGTTGGGCGACAGAAAATATCAGTTAAACAACAGCAACGTATCTACTTTATTTAGAGATTCAAAAAAAAGGCTATGGGTTGGGGTGCAGGAAGGTGGTTTGAATTATTTTGATGAACTAGCTAAAAGGTTTTATAACATTGGGGTCAAAGAGGGTTTAAAGGATGATGTTATCCGTACCATTGTTGAAGACGCGGATGCAAATCTTTGGGTTAGTACAGATTTAGGCATCTTTAAAATAACATTCAAAAAATTTGCGACTCCCTTTAATAAGGAGGATTTAATAATTACCCATTACACATCAAACGATGGTTTGGTTAACAATCAGTTTTCTACCCAAGCAGGTCAAAAATTGATGTCGGACGAAATTGTTTTTGGAGGCATAAACGGCTTGTCCATTTTTTATCCGGATAAGATCTTTAAGAATGATATGGTACCTAGAGTGGTGCTCACCAACTTAGGAGTAAATAACGTTGATCTTGAGCCTGGAATTAAGAACTCGCCACTAAAGGCATCGGTATTAGAAACCGAAGTAATAAAGCTGAAATATTACCAATCCAGTTTAACCATTAAGTATGCGGCGCTTAATTACATTAATCCAGAAAACAACCACTATGCCTATAAAGTACTAGGATTAAATACCGTGGATGAATGGCAAATGGTGGGTACGCAACGAATAGTCAACTTAACCAACCTTACGCCAGGAACTTACGATTTTATGGTAAAGGCTTCTAATAATGATGGTATTTGGGGTAGCAACATTAGAATGCTAAAAATAATTATTCTTCCGCCTTGGTGGCAAACTTGGTGGGCATATTTAATTTATCTGATTATATTTAGTTTGATCGCCTACGTTATTATCACTTTTCTTAAAAACAGAGAAGTACTTAAGCGAAGCCTTTATATTGAGCATCTGCAAAATGAACGGCAGAATGAGCTTTATCAAATGAAGCTTGACTTTTTTACAAATATTTCTCATGAACTACGAACACCGCTTACCCTGATTATGGGTCCAGTGGAAAAACTGCTGTACGAGAACCCCGACGCCAACTCTCTTAAATCGTTGAACTCTATAAAATCCAATGCGGGCAGGTTGATGGATTTGGTAACAGAGCTATTAGATTTTAGGAAAGTTGAAGAAGGTCATCTCAAACTTTACTGGACTTATCAAGATATCATCCCTTTCTGTGAAGAGATGTTTAAATCTTTTGAAACGCTAGCCAATTTTAAGCAAATAAACTACCGTTTTGAACCAATCGCTAGTCCCACCTTTATTTATTTTGATGCAGGTCAGTTACAAAAAGTGATCTTCAACTTACTTTCTAACGCTTTTAAATTCACTAACAGTGGTGGCGCAATTGTTTTGAAAGTGAATTTAAGAAAAGAAGATGCTAATACTGTAGAGATTTCTGTAACTGATACCGGAAAAGGTATTCCAAAACACTTCCACGATAAACTGTTCGATAGCTTTTTTCAGGTGGACGATAGAGGTACAGCAAATATAGGTAGCGGAATTGGGCTGGCTTTGGCAAGAAGTATAATGGAATTGCACAAAGGTGAAATAACCGTTTCAAGTGTTGACTATCCTACCAAGCAAACATGCTTTACCATATCTTTGAAAACAGGAAAGGAGCATATTGAAAGTGCTGATCTTTTTGTTGAAAAAAGTGCAGAGATCGATGCAGTAAAAGTTGCCCCACCAATGCTTGAAAAAGCTATTGGAATTTCCAAAAGCGGAGGGAACTCAAAATCTTTCAAAATAATGGTTGTGGAAGACAACAACGAAGTACGCGAACTTATTGCTGATACACTAAAAGAAGATTATCATGTGATTACTTGCGAAAACGGAAAGGTTGCTTTGGAATGTATAGCAAACGAACTTCCTGACTTAATTGTTAGTGATGTAATGATGCCAGAGCTAGATGGCTTGGAATTGTGCTCCATCATAAAAACAAGCGAAGAAACCAATCACATACCAGTAATCTTATTGACAGCAAAAGCAGCGGAAGCAAATCAGTTGACGGGGTTAAACACAGGAGCTGATGTTTACATCACAAAGCCTTTCCGACTGCAAATCTTAAAAGCTAATATTAGGAATCTGCTAAATGCACAGGCTACTTTAAGGGAAAAATTTAGTCAACGGATGGTATTATCGCCAACCAACACGCCCGTAACTGATCCCGAAGAAAAGTTTATAGCTAAGCTGATGAAAATCGTCGACGATAACCTCGCCGATTCAGAATTTGGTGTTAATGAGTTGGTAAATGAGATTGGAATGAGCAGGGCTGCGCTGTATAAAAAAGTACAGACGCTCACAAATTACGCTGTTGCAGATTTAATTAAACAAATGCGTTTAAAAAAGGCGGCTTTTCTGCTTCAAACCACAACTTATAACGTTAACGAGATTACCTATATGGTGGGCTTCAATCGTAGAAAGCATTTCAGTACAGAATTTAAAAAGCAATATAACATGTCGCCTTCTGAATATGCTAAGCTAAATCAAGACTCAGCGTCAGAATAATATTAAGACTTCAAAATTTTTTGTAAAAACAATTGAGCGGGGCTGAACGACGATATCATCCACACGCATTTTTTACACTAGAACCTCGATAAACCAACACTAATTTCTTAAGAAAAAATAGCTGATGCCCGCTTTTGTGCTTCGTAGAGGTAGTTTAGACAAATGGGTACTCTTTTAAATACAATAGAGGACAGCGCAGAACACACATTACTCTAATTTAGCATAACCAATTAAGCTCAACTTACAATTCAAATTTTGTTAAGCTTTTATAAAACTAAGAGAGGAGTATTTGATGTTTTGAAATTTTATTAAACCCATACGCTATTCGTTTATAAGAGCGCTTGGGGACCAAAAAAAAAAACCAGTTTTTAAACCCTAACTATAAAAAAAATATGAAGTTTTTTGCTCTTTTAAAAAGCATGCAGAAAATACGTTCGATGTGTCTAATGTTAGCGATGATATTAACATTTACGGCTATTTCGTCAGCAAATGCAACCGCATACATAAAGTCCAGTGATAAATTTTTAAGTCTCCAAAACAAGGTAGCTAACTTTACTATAAGCGGAACCGTACTGGATGAAACAGACCAACCTATGCCTGGCGTAAGTGTTCAACTTAAAAATTCTAAAACTGGCACAATTACCAATTTAGATGGTAAATTCTCACTATCCGTTCCAGATGGAGGTGGCACACTTACCTTTAGTTTTTTAGGCTACAATGGTTACGTTATTGCAGTTGACCAAAACACCACAAATTTAAGAGTAAAGTTAAGCCCAAGTGCCAGTGCTTTAAATGAAGTAGTTGTTACTGCATTTGGAGTTCAAAAAAAGGTAAACGTAACTGGGTCGGTGTCTACCATCAGTTCAAAAGATGTTTTAGCATCGCCAGTAAGTAATATCACAAATGCATTAATTGGCAATGCGCCAGGCATAAGTGGATTGCAAAACAGTGGAGAGCCAGGGCGTAACGGTACAAAAATATACATTAGAGGTATAGCAACGTTTTCGGGAAATTCTGATCCATTGGTTGTGATTGACGGAGTAGAACAACCTGCCGAGCGACCATATGAGCAGTTAAATGCTATGGATGCAAACGAGATTGATGGCATAAGCATATTGAAAGACGCAACCTCTACCGCTGTTTACGGAGTTAGAGCGGCAAACGGAGTAATTATAGTAACCACTAAGCGTGGTTTAATAGGTAAGCCAACAATTAGTTTTTCAACAAACTTTGCAGGTACAAAAGCTACCAACCTGCAAAACTCTGCTTCCTCATACGAGTATGCGCTCGCTAGAAATAGAACAGTGCGCTTTTATGATAAAAATGAGAATAATCCAATTTTCAACTCGTTGCTCTTCTCGGATGATGAACTTTGGAAGTTTCAAAACAATAGAGATTTTACGGTTGCGGAAGTGGATGCGATGACAAACCTGACAGCCGAGCAAAAGGTGTCTTTAAATAATTCTCCGGCGTTATATTACGGCAGTAATGATTATTATAGAGATCAATTCGACAACACTGGACCGCAGTCGCAATACAATGTAAATATTAGAGGTGGTAACGAAAGAGTTAGGTATTTTACATCATTTGGCTACTTTGATCAAGGAAGTATTTTAGAGAACTATAAGCTAAGCGGGTCGCATACAGGCTCTAGATATAATAGGTCTAACTTTAGGTCAAACTTTGATATTAACGCTTCAAAAAACACAACAATTTCTGTAAATATTGCTGGCCAGTTTGGTTCAACGGAAGGTCCAGCTTATGGCTTTAGTCCGTTCGATAACAATAACAGGTACAAGCAAATGTTACAATACCTGCAAGAGGGAAACACTTTTATGATTCCTGGTATTATAGATGGTAAGCTGGTTACACAAGTTCAAAATGTAAGGGGAGCAACCTCGCCATCTAATCCCTTTAGTGATCGCCAAGCATTCGCCAATACCGCAGAGTCTGTGCTGTTGCAAGCTGGTTTAGGCACTTTTAATTCCACGCTGTTAAGTACCAGTATAAAAATAAACCATAAACTAGATTACGTCACTAAAGGATTATCTCTTAGGGGAACAGCTAATTATGACGACTCTTACGACAAATATATCGTTGTCGGGTCAACCATTCCAACTTATACGGTTAGGCGTGATCCAACAAATCTTAATAATCTAGAGTTTTTTGGGGGTACAGTTCCTTCGGTTAGTTTTGATGGCAACGCCTATTCTGGTACTTACAATAAGTTATATTTTGACGCAGGTATAGAGTATGAGAAAACCTTAGGTGGAAGTAACATTACCGCTTTATTATTGGGTAAGGCAAACAAATACACTATCCCGAATGATAATTTTAATACGCCTTCTGGTGTGATGGGTCTGGTTGGGCGTGTAACCTATAATTATAAAGAACGCTACCAAGCAGAAGTTAACCTAGGTTATAACGGTACAGAAAATTTTGCGCCAGGTAATCGATTTGGTTTTTTTCCCGCCTATTCCGCCGGATGGGTTCCATCAAGCGAAGCATTTTTTCCTAAAACTAAGCTGATCACATTTTTAAAGGTAAGAGGGTCTTATGGTGAGTTGGGGAACGATCAGATTCAAGATAGAAGATATCTGTTTTTTCCAAATACGTTTAATCAATCGCAAGGAAATTACTATCTCGGTACTTCAAACGGTGTAGATGGGTTGACCAGATATGATATTACAACCGAAGGTGCGCTTGGAAATCCTGCTGTAACTTGGGAACGCTCTAAAAAAGCGAACCTGGGCTTAGAGGCTCGTTTATTTTCTGATAAATTAAACTTAACGGTTGATCTTTTTAAGGAAAATAGAGATAATATTTTAACAAGATTGGGCATTATCCCTGGAACTTTTGGCGTTCCTGATATCAGCATTCCACCGGTAAACGTGGGTGTAACAGAAAACAAAGGATATGAAGTTAGCTTGGGTTGGCGGGATAATATCGGCCAGTTCAATTATGGAATCAGTGGTTCTATCAGTTACGCCAAAAACAAGGTAATTTTTAGATCCGAGCCAGAAAACCCATTCCCATGGCAAAACTTAACAGGAGCGCCCGTTGGGCAGTATTATGGTCTAACAAGTGATGGTTTTTTTAATACGGCAGAAGAACTTGCTAACAGACCTTTCAACGCCTTTAACAACAACAGAAACAGTTTAGGAGACATCAGATACAAAGATTTAAACGGCGATAACATCATTAACGAACTTGACAGAAGTAGTATTGGCTTTTCAAATTTGCCTCAATATGCGTTTAACTCGAGAGTTAACCTTGGCTACAAAGGGTTCGATTTGAGCGTGTTATTTAACGGTACTGCAAAAGGTTCTTTCTACGTTCCTCAAAACATGGTCGGTGTGTTCTTTAAAAACTTTGGAAACCTGTATCAGTGGCAAGCCGATGGCGCTTGGACTCCAGAAAAAGTGGCGAATAACGAGAAAATCACTTATCCAAGATTAGAAATCAATACAAATACCAGCAATTCAAACTTTGTGAAGAGTGATTTTTGGTTAAGATCATCAGACTTCATAAAGTTAAAAAACATTGAAGTTGGCTATACCTTAAACGATTTGAGAGTTCTAAGTGCGTTAAAAATTAGTTCGGTAAGGGTTTATGCTAACGGCAATAACTTATTCACTTTCAATAACGATTTAAAAGATTTTGGACTCGATCCTGAAACCGCTGACAACATAAACGCAGGTTACAGCAATTTCGAGGGGTATTTTTTCCCGCTGACTAGGGTTTATAATTTCGGATTGAGTGTACAGTTTTAAATAAAATATCATGAAAAAAACAAAATATTTTTTAATCCTCAGCTTCGCAACATTGATGCTTTGGAGCTGTCAAAAAGATTTTTTACAAGTTCCAAATACTACAGGTATTGTAGACTTAGAGAAGGTTTTTTCTACTAAGATCAACGCCGAAGCTGCGCTATTTAATGGGTATCGCCGGGTGCTTGGGTACGGCAATCCTGACGAAGGTAAATACAATAGTTATAACCTAATCTGGGGAACTTTAGGAAGTCTTTCTGGCGAGCGAGGAAGAGGCTGGAGCTGGCATATGACTTACCAATTGGTCAACGGTGGAACTACGGCCAATCAAACTGTTTTAAATTACGATGCGCTGTATAACAACATCAGAACTTGTTGGATTGTGTTTGAAAACATTGATAAAGTAGCCGATATGGACAATGTTACCAAGGCTCGCGTTAAAGCGGAAAGCAAGGGTTTGATTGCCTATATGCATTTATACGGTTTAAAGGCTTTTGGTGGAATTCCACTGGTAAACAAAGCTTACCAGCCTTCTGATGATTTGGCTAACCCTAGGGCAACAGTAGAGGCGACGGTAAATTTTATCACGAAGCTTTGTGACGAGGCGGTTGCTGATTTACCATCTAACTGGTCCGCAGACCAAAAAGGGAGGTTGAATAAAGCGTCTGTTTTGGCAATAAAAGCACAAACTTTAATGTTTGCTGCTCGTCCTTTGTTTAATTCTGCAACGCCTTACATGAGTTATGGTGCAAATAATAAGTTAATTAGCTACGGTAATTACAGCGAACAACGCTGGACTGATGCAATTACAGCAACCAAAGCGGCAATTCAGGAAGCTACAATAGCAGGCTTTGCATTAATAAACACTGGTGGCGCTACAGGTGTTGCAAATACTAAAGCTTTAGAAGATTACGGAACAGCCACTTCAGTTCCCGGCAACAAAGAGGTAATCCTTGCTTCGCAAACAGAAGATATTGCTGCCGCAAGATTCCGTAACCTTTCAGGATATTGGAACGATGAAAAATTCAACAACCAACGTGGCGGACTCTTAGGTAATTTTTTGCCCAACTATCAAAAAGCTGATGGAACTGAGCAGGACTGGCCAAAAATTGGCGATGCGACACCAAGGAATTCAAACGATTATATCACGCGGTTCAACCAAATGGAACCAAGGTTCAGAGCAGATTTTGCCGGCCCAGGTTTAAAAGCTGCGAACAACCCAAACGATGCCAATTGGGGTTTTGATGGTTGGGGAGTTCATGTTTCTAATCGTGGTACGCAAAATATTTTTCCAATTGCTTATGATTATGGGCAAGGTGTTGCATGGCCAACTAAGTTTTTTTACAACGCTGGCGGTAGACTTTGGATGCACTTTCCAATATTTAGGGTAGCAGAGCTTTACCTAAACTTGGCAGAAGCATATAACGAAACTGGTCAGTCTGGTTTAGCATTGACCAACCTTAACATTGTGCATAACAGAGCAGGTTTGCCAAGCATCACAGAAAATGAAAAAATTAAATTACGGGCGCTTATTCAGCGTGAGTGGGCAGTTGAATTTTACGATGAAAACAAACGTTATTTCGACGTAAAGCACTGGATGCTTCCTAACCTAGGCAACGGAATTATAGGTGGCGATGTACTAGAATTTCAGTTTAGAATTACATCTGCAGGAAACCAAAATCCGCCATCTTCTTTACGCAACTACTACATGGCTAAAACTTACACGGCCTATTGGAATGAGAGGATGCATTTAGAACCATTCCCTCAGTCAGAGGTTAACAAAAATGCTGTTTTTCAAAATCCTGGGTATTAATTTAACCTATTTACTCATTAAAAAGATTACATAAATGCACAAACCATATAAAATTAAAGCAATCATAGTCTGTAGTGCCTTTTTGACCATTTGCTCGTTTCAGCTAAATGCGCAGGTAAAAGATTCTACACTAAAAGAGGTTAACATTCCTAATCGTTTGTTTAACACTGTAGGCAACAAGTCAACGGCCGCAATTTCAACAGTTGGAAGTAAGCTGCTTTATAAAACACCAACACCCGCTATTTCAAATTCTTTATTTGGATTGTTGCCCGGTTTAAATGTTAAGCAAGGATCGGGCGAGCCCGGTTTTGAACAGGCAGATTTAAATATAAGAGGAGTAGGGACTTACGGTTATACAAACGGCACCGGATATAATACTGCTAAAATTTTTGTCGATGGATTTGAAGTCACACAAGAATATTTCAATTTCTTATCAACCTCTGAAGTTGAAAGTATTGCTGTTTTAAAAGACGCTGCGGCATTAGCAACCTTCGGAATGAAGGGTGCAAACGGGGTAATTTGGGTAACCACAAAACGTGGTGAAATTGGCGAACCAACGGTTACCGTTAAAGTTAGAACAGGTTTGCAAAGTGCGATTGATATTAACAAACCGCTAGATTCTTATAATTTTGCAAACCTTTATAACCAGGCGAGAAGCAACGATAACGGCTTGGTATGGACACCATTTTATTCTGAAGGTCAACTGCAAAACTACCAAGACGGTGGAGGTATAAATGTGGATTGGTTTAACCAAACTTTAAAAGATCAAGCACCCTATACAGATGCAAGCATAATTTTTTCTGGAGGCGATAAAACGGCATTATACAACATCGTTTTTGATTACACCAATAATCAAGGCTTGTACAACGTTTCAAATACAGATAGTACGGCCAACCAATCTTTTGGGCGCTATAACCTAAGGGCAAATTTAAATTTTGATTTAGGTAGTGTTTTTGAAGCTCGCGTTGATTTGAACGGGAGGTTAGAGGACAGGAAATCGCCCAATTATACTTCAGGTTTTTCAACTGGAAGATTTTGGGAAGATTTGTACCGTTATCCATCAAATGTTTATAACGCCTATGATGACGAGGCGAACAACAACTTATCCGGTACGCCCTTGTATCCAAACAATCCGGTTGGGTCACTTATCGGTTTAGGCTTTCAATCTAACCGTTCCAGGTTTCTCCAAGCAAACTTCGGATTAAAGGAAAAGTTGGATTTTATAACTAAAGGACTGTACGCGGATCAATCATTCTCTTTTAATAGCTCTGATTTGAGCACCTACAACAAAACCAGAGATTACGCAAGGTATAATGGTGGCATAATTACAACTACCAATCAAAACTCAACAATTCAAGCTTCTGAGCTTGTGGCTGCAAAGCAACAAGACTGGCGTCAATTGATGGCAACCATCGGTTACGATAGAGATTTTGATAAAAACAGCGTAAATGCGGCGGTAAATTACCACCAATCTGCATTTCAAGGAGATGGTTTGTTTGCTTATAAAATTAATTATCAAAACATTAGTGGTAGAGCAAATTACGGTTATGATGACCGATATGTTGCAGAATTTGGTTTCTCTTATTTTGGGTCAGATTCCTACGCCGAAGAAAACCGTTTTCACTTTTATCCAAGTATTTCAGGAGCTTGGATTGTTTCTAACGAAAGCTTCCTGAAAGATAATAAATACGTTAATCAGTTTAAATTACGGGCATCAGCAGGTAAATCGGCAACGGACTTATCAATAGGTCCCAGCAATTACGGTATCGATGGAAGATATCTTTTCCAGCAATTCTTCGGCTTTAGAGGAGAGTATTTTGTAGGAAACGGAGCCCCAGTTGGTAATGGTGGCATTGCACCTATTTTCATTGCCAATAAAAATATAGGTCCAGAAGAAAGTATGAAATACAATGTTGGCGTAGATTTAACGCTTTTTAAATCTTTAGCCATAACGTTTGACGCTTACACGGATAAACGTACCGGAATTGTAACACAAGATAATTCAGTCCCAGCAAGCTTTGGCGATTATACCTTTTTTGATAATATTGGTAAAATGACCAACAGTGGCTTAGAGGTTTCAGCAACATATACTGGCAAAAGCACCAAAGTTGGCTACCAGCTTTTTGGGAATCTATCTTTTAATAAAAACAAAATTGATTTCCAGTCGGAGTTGACCCAAGCATTTTCTTATAATGCCAGAACAGGAAGACCTTTTGGAGTTGAAATTGGGCTTGTGGCCGATGGATTTTATCAGATTGAAGACTTTAACGCAGATGGAAGTTTGAAACAAGGTCTTTCTACGCCTTTACTAGGGGCTATTCAACCGGGAGATCTTAAATACAAAGACCTAGATAACAACGGGAAAATTGATGAACTTGATGTTACCCAAATCGGTAATGCAATGTTGCCAACAACCAATTTTTCTTTCGGTGGCTCGGTTGATTACAAGCATTTTGATTTGTCGTTGTTATTTCAGGGAGTAGCAGGAAATTCCATCGATTTGTTAGGCAATCAGTATTTGAGAGCGCAAAATATTGCATTTATAAACAACGGTAATGCTTTTTCAATTGCGCAAGGCGCTTGGGCCTTCTATCCAAATGAAGGCATTGATACGAGAGCGACAGCTACATATCCTCGGTTAACTACAAATGCAAATAACAACAATTACGCAAAAAGTTCATTTTGGATTAAAGATGGCGATTATTTACGTCTGAGAAATGTTGAGTTAGGTTACCAGTTCAACAAGCAAACAATCTCCAAGCTAAAACTGCAAAAACTACGCTTGTTTGCAAATGCCATTAACCCGCTAACGTGGAGCAAAGTAACTGATGATTATAACATTGATCCAGAATTTAATAACGGCTATCCGCCTATTAAATCTTACACTTTAGGTTTAATAGCAACTTTTTAACAACGAAATAAAAAAGATTATGAAATATAGATTTATAGCTTTTACTGCGATTTTGAGTTCTTTCATATTTGTATCATGCGATAAAGATTTTTTAGATACAAAACTAAATACGGAAGAAACACCTGAAACAATTGTGACCAGTCCAGGTAGTTTGTTTGCATCAGCTTGGGCTTTTTACACACCGTTGCAAAGTGGTTTTTCTGCTATTGATAACAATTTATTTGCTACGGTTAGTGATGAGGCACAAAACAACCTGCCATCTTACAATGCCATTTACTTTAATCAAGGTTTAATAAGTGAAAATATTAACCCTGATGGAGATATTTATAGAAATAATTACGAAGGCATTAGAGCTGCGTTTTACTTTTTAGATTACTCTGTAAATTCAGATCAGTTTTTATTGCTTGGCAGAGATCCTGTTACAAATGCTGAGGCAATTGATCGTGATAAAGAAGAGATAGCATGGTTTAAAGCAGAAGCCCATGTTGCAATCGCTTATTATTATGCAGAACTTATCAAAAGATATGGTGGCGTACCATTAGTAACCAAAACCATAGATAAAACCGGGAAAGTCCAAATTCCAAAATCAAGCTATGATGATGTTGTGGAGTACATTGTAAAGCAGATTGACGATAACAAAGCAGGTTTACAAGTCAACTGGAAAACATCTTCTTTTGTAGGTAACGATGGGAGATTTACTTTAGGAGCCGCTTTAGCGTTAAAAGCTAGGGTATTGCTGTATGCCGCAAGTCCTTTGAACAATCCCACAAATGATGTAAAAAAGTGGGAAAGAGCAGCTGCAGCTCTTAATGATTTGCTTACAGCGCCAGGATTAAATCTTTCATTAAGTCCGGATTATCGCTCTTATTTTTTGGGCGCTAATACGTTAAATAGCAATGAAACCATATTTGCGATTAGAAGACGAGCAAACAATACCCTCGAAAGATTGAATTATCCGTTAGCAACACCAGGCGGACAAAGTAACATATCCCCAACTGACAATTTAGTTGCTGCTTATGAATACAAAGGGGTGTCTGTAGTAAATAATCCTTATGCCAATCGTGATCCACGTTTAGCGGCAAGTATCGTTTTTAACGGAAGTACATGGAATAATAGAATAATTGACCAAGCTACCGGAGCACCAGATGATATGAATATGCCTAATGCCAGCAAAACAGGATATTATTTGAAGAAATTTTTAAACGATAATCTAAACTTAGTTCAAGGCGCTAATGCACAACATAATTGGGTGGTATTTAGATTCGGCGAAGTATTACTGAGCTATGCCGAAGCAATGAACGAAGCTTACGGGCCAGATAACGCAAATGGTTACGCAAGAACTGCCAGAAAAGCTTTGAATGATGTCAGAAATCGTCCGGGAGTTACAATGCCAGCTGTAGATCCACTGACAACAACTTCAAAAGATGGATTTAGAGTAGCCGTTAAACACGAACGAAGGATTGAGCTGGCATTTGAAGGACACCGTTACTGGGATTTACTGCGCTGGAAAGATGCTGAAACCGTACTCAATCAGCCGATAGTTGGGGTTAAAGTCAACAAGATATCTTCAACGCCAACCACTTGGAGTTATGAAAAAGTGAACGTAGCTACTCGCATATTCAACGCAGATGCAAATTATAGATACCCTTTTTCTAGAGTACAGATTGTGAATTCAGATGGCGCATTAATTCAAAACCCAGGATACTAATATAAATATGATGATCAGAAAACATTATAACAGCATAGCCATATTGCTCGCCTTTTTTACAATCGCAACTTTTATAGGTTGCGAAAAAGATGTAAGTGAGTTGCAAGTGGGGATAGAAAACGTTTACATTCCACAGTCATTTTCGGTAACTACAAGTGATAATAATTACGCAGTACCGGGCGGCGTAAATTTTGGAGACGCAAAAAACTTCAGGGACGACGAAGCAAATAACAAACTGGAAATATTTTTAGGTGTTTCAAAATCCGGAAAAGAAACCACTGCCCCTTTTACTGTAGACGTAACATCAAGACCAGATACAATTAATCAATTGGTCACAAACGGAGCGAGTTTTTTAGCAGTTCCTTCTGCTACTTATACTTTACCCGCTAGCGTTTCTGTAGACAGCGGGCAATCCACAGCCGGTTTTAGTTTATTGGTTGATAAAAATGCGCTGAAGAATTATTCGGGAAAAAAGGTAGCTGTGTGTGTAGCGATTTCAAATCCAACAAAATACTCACTGAGATTATCAGCTAGTCAAGTGATTGTAATCATAGATGTCGATGCGTTAAAATTAAAATAAATTTTTAAAGCGGTTATTGCTGCAGTTTATTTTTTGGTGGGTTTATCAACGCCACTACTGATATCTTGTGCACAAATTAAACGGTATTATTTTTTATAAAACACTTATTATAAGGTAATTAAAAGTTTTATGTAAACATTTTTCTATTTATCAATCAAAAATCCTCTCTCAATAAAAACACAATTTTTAAACAATAAAATATGAAATTACAAGCTATTTTCTTTGTATCGCTCATCGTCGCTACATTTGTGCAACCATCTATTGCACAGCAAAACTATAAGCCGAAAAGTAACCCAAAAATCGAAGCTAAAATCAAAGCACTGCTTAGTCAGATGACTTTGGAAGAGAAAGTTGGAATGATTCATGGCAATTCGTCATTCACGTCTGCCGGCGTAGAAAGATTGGGTATTCCAGAATTGATAATGTCAGACGGACCACATGGCGTAAGACCAGAACACGGAAGAGATTGGATTTTGGATGAAGGTGTTGAAGATTCTGGCACTTATCTACCAACAGGTATAAATTTAGCAGCAACTTGGAATACTGATTTGGGTTACCAATATGGAGCAGTTTTAGGAAAGGAAGCCCGTTACCGTGGCAAAGACATTATTTTAGGTCCAGGCGTAAACATTATTCGCTCTCCGTTGAACGGGCGAAACTTTGAATATTTGAGCGAAGATCCGTTTTTAACCTCTAAAATGGCGGTTGGCTATATCAAAGGTGTACAAAATCAAGGTGTTTCTGCATGTGTTAAGCATTTTGCTGCCAACAACGAAGAAGCTGACAGAGGTACGGTTGATGTTAGAATGAGCGAGAGAGCCTTGCGTGAAATTTATCTCCCAGCGTTTAAAGCTGCAGTAATTGACGGCAAAGTACATTCTGTAATGGGAGCATATAATAAATTTAGAGGGCAGTACGCTACGCACAATGAATATTTAGTCAACAAAATTCTGAAAGGAGAATGGGGCTTTAAAGGAGTTTTGTTGAGTGATTGGGGTTCCGTACATGACGTTAAGGAAGCCCTTTACAACGGTACAGATTTAGAAATGGGCACCGATCTTTTTTTAATGAACAACAGTGTATCGCAATCAGATGCATCAGGAAAAGATTTAGATAAAAGTTATTACGATCGTTTTTTTATGGCCGATAGTGCCTTGAACTTAGTCAGAAAAGGCGAAGTTCCAGTTTCTATAATCGATGATAAAGTAAGTCGTATTTTAAGATTGATGCTATCGACAAACATGATTGGTGGCGAAACTAGAGCAATTGGGACATATAATTCGTCACAGCATCAGAAACTGGCATTAACGGTTGCCGAGGAAGGTATAGTGTTGTTGAAAAACACGCCTTTGGCTGGTCAAAAAAACAATGTTTTGCCTCTCAGTAAATCGGTCAAAAGCATTGCAGTGATCGGCGAAAACGCAACCCGTGAAAATGCGATGGGTGGCGGTTCATCGCAAGTGAGAGCTAAATATGAAATTACGCCATTGCAGGGCTTAAAAAATCTTTTAGGAGATGGAACCAATATCACTTACGCCAGAGGTTACAAGATAGATAAAAGCCAGAAAGCAGATGATGCGCTAATTGCTGAAGCGGTTGAGGCTGCGAAAAACGCGGAAGTAGCAATTATTTATTGCGGATGGACGCATGGCTATGACTACAGTAAGTGGGGAGATAACGCTTTTGATGCAGAAGCAGTTGACAAACCTAATATGAAGATGCCTTTTGAGCAAGACAAGTTAATTACTGCGGTATTGGAGGCAAATCCAAACACTATTATTGTACTAATTGGTGGCGGTGCTATTGATATGAATAAGTGGATTGTAAAAACGCCAGCAATTATTCAAGGTTGGTACCCAGGGATGGAAGGTGGAAACGCTTTAGCCAAAATCATTTTTGGCGACGTTAATCCTTCTGGAAAACTGCCGGTGACTTTCGCAAAAGTATTAGAAGACGTTCCAGCGCATAAACTAGGCGAATTTGGTGGCACAAACGGTGTGGTGACTTATAAAGATGATATTTTTGTAGGCTATCGTTACACCCAACCAGCCAATGTTAAACCTCAATTTGCTTTTGGGCATGGTTTATCTTATACTAATTTTACTTACCACGATGCTAAAGTAAAAGCTAAAAAAAGAAGTGTAAGAATCAAAGTCACGGTTAAAAATACAGGAGAAATAGCTGGTGCTGAGGTTGTACAAATTTATGTTAAAAAGCCGGGCAGTATTAAACTTCCAGAACAAGAACTTAAATCATTTGACAAGGTATTCTTGAAACCGGGAGAGTCAAAGAAAATCACTTTTGAAATACCAATTGAAGATTTAAGATACTTTGACGGATTAAAAAACGAATGGGTACTAGGAAAAGGAAACGTAAAAGTGATGATTGGTAGCGCTTCAGATGATATACAAATCAGTAAAGAAGTAAAATTGTAGTAATAGAAGAAGGGTCTTTATATATTGTTTTTTCAAATCGTTTTTTAAAGAGGCTGTTCTCGAATTTTTGAGAACAGCCTCTTTTTTGTTTTTTTAATCCAAGCTTTAAATTGTAATCAGTACTTTAATGGAAATATCTAGCGTAGTTTGTAAATAGCCATTTATGCTATTTACAAACTCTTTTTTTAGAGTTACAAGGTTCTGCGTAGATTTTGTCCCTAAGGGCAATGTCATTAAGTTAAGCCTTTTTTAATATCTCCATGCCGTCATTTCGAGGATGGAGAAATCTCACAAGCAAGGTTGCCATTAGGTCTGATTACCTGTTTGTGTGATGTTTTCCCAGAATGATGGTCACAAAATGATACCTGTGGCACTGTGCCACGTTAGCACTCAGCATGACGCATCGCTTAACTTAATGACATAGCCCTAAGGGTAAGTCTTTGGCTCAGTGAAAATTCTTTTTGTCCGCCAGCTCGCGGATTAAAAAATTGTTTCAAAGGAAACTTCTTCGGAGTAAAGAAAAGCCCGTCCAACGCCCTAATGACTACCTTAATAATCGAACTCAGGTTTTAAAATATATTGATTTTCAACGTTATAACTTTGCTATTCCCACTTCGTCATGCTGAAGTTAGTACCACAGGCATCCCCTTGGGGGAAGCATCTCACAAGCAAGGTCTCCATGTTACATAGTGACTCCTTTGGAGCTGTCTGAACACCTATTTGTTAGATGTCTTCCCAGTAGGATGGCTGTGCCACGTTTTACCCAACATCACGATCTTTGTTACTTATTTCAGCAAATGTTACGTTATCACATGTTGATTTATATAAAATATATTGAGCCTCTAAAGGATGATGAGGATAGAGAAATCCTTTAACTTAATCATATCCATCCGCTAGTAGGCGGGTCATATCTTACAAATAGATTTCTAGCACTAAATTCAGACTTTTCTTATGGGATTTCTCTCTGCTGGTGGTGGGTCAAATTAACGATGAATATGGGGAAATCGTTTTAACACTAGGATAAAGCCCGTTTCATAGACGACACTACCTAACCAATACAAAAATCAGAATCAGGAAAAAAACAGCACAAAAAAAGCATCTTGGAATCCCAAGATGCTTTTTAATTTTTACAATCAACCGAATGGTAATATTTTACACAATTAGCTGTTTTGCAATTAATCTATTATTACTTAATGATAACCTTAGATGACTGTAAATCTGCACCATCTTTAATGGTTAGGAAATAAAGTCCTTCTGGCAAACCTTGTACAGCCAAAGTCAATGTAGTATTCGAATTTGATTGATTAACGTTTACAGATCTTTTGATCTTTCCTTGTAAATCTACTAACGACACTACTGCACTGCTGTTGTTAATTATACCTAATTGCACAAATAATTTATCAGTAGCAGGATTTGGGTAGCTAACTAGTTTTTTAGAAGTTGAAATTTCAAAGTTGGTAGATTTAACATCAGAAATAGTTTTCTTTCCATCGTTATCTTCTTGTACTAAACGGTAATAGTTAACGCCGTTTGCTGGGTTTTTATCGGTGTAAGCATAGTTTTTAACACTTGTAGAGTTGTTGTTTCCTGCTACAAAAGCTAATGAAGTCCAGTCTTGGCCGTTTAAGCTACGCTCTACAGAAAAACCTTTGTTATTAGCCTCAGATGCTGTTTGCCATTTCAACGAAGCGCCATTATTTTCAGCTTTAACATCAAAACTTGTTAATGTTACAGGTAAAACTGCGTTAGTGTAAAAATACATGTTGTCATAGTAAACAGTCGTATTTGGAGTTCCGGTTGCGAACTTAACAAAATAAATATACTTGAAATTCAACGATGGATTAGCTAGCGTGAATTCTGTTAAAGGGATGTCAAAACTGTTCCATCCACCAAGGGTTGGCGTAATGTCAATTACCGCTTCAGAATTAGCACTACCAGTTTCAGCGTCGTTAGCGGTAATCGAAAATTGAAATTCGCTAAGATCTGGTGTCCAAATATCAATATGCAAAAATTGCATATTTGAAGCGTCTGCTCTTGGATCTTCTCCAATCAATTGATAATTTAGATTTATCATTCTTTGAACTTTATTGCCCGCATAGGTTTCCTCAGTAATTACAGTCGACGCACCAAAATTTGGTATATACGTAGGAATGTTTGCGTATTCCTCGCCATAGAGCGATACAACATTTTGTGCAGGTCTGGCCGGAGGAGTAGTTGGTGCATCAGTTGGAGGTGCTGAAGTCACTAAGAACTGAGTTTGGATATAACCAGGTCCAAAGCTCCCATTTGCTGCTTGATTGGCAATAATGAAAGCAGTTCCTTTGCCGATAACGTTTATCATGTTTCCTGTAACAGTAGCTACAGCTTCGTTTGAGCTAGCGTAAGTGAAAGCACCAGCACTATTACTTGTTGGAGCTGTAATGGCAAAAGAGGCAGATCCCTCAGATTTTTCAGGAACTGTGAAGTCAGTTAACGTTGCAGGTGTTGAATTTCTGTAAAAATAAAGATTATCGTAATAAACCGTAGAACCTTCGCCAGGAGTTACACCTACAAACTTAAATTGGAAAATATTGTTTAAGGTTATTGCCTTACCAGGAGCTGAAGAAAAATGACTTAGAGGGATTTCATAACTGTTCCAGCCGTTTCCAATATTAAGCCTTCTGGCCTTCTCACCTACTCCGTTTGCGATAACGAAAAGGTCAATTGCTGTAGAATTATCGCTCCACAGGTCAATATGCAAAAATGCCATGCTAGAAACATCTTTGTCATCAAATTGATGGCCTTGATAATTTAGGTTACTTAATTTTCTAACCTCATTGCCGGCGATAGTTTCCGTAGTAACTACAGTGTTTTGACCCCAATTAGGGTTAAAGTTGATGTTTGTGAAACCAACCGCATAAGATTCGCTGTAAAGGGAAATAACATCGGCTGCATTTCTAGCCGGCGGAGTTGTTGGGGCATCGCTCGGTTGAGCAAATGCGTTTGTCGCTAAAAGTATAGCACAAACAATTGACATGTAAATTTTTTTCATAAAATTAAGAGTTAATACAAGATGTAATGAGTGGCAAAAGTCACACTTTTCACGTTGCGGTTTATAATTACGTCTAAAGTAAGAAATGTATCAGCCCGATTTAAATGGTTTAAGCCATTTTGGGACGATAGAGACAAGCGCTACCCTAATTAGAGATTATCGAATCCTTGTGGCTATTGAAGGTGCTGTTTGAAATTGATTAGTGTCAAAAACTACCCCCTCGAACTGTGCCTTTTTTCTAAAAATTTAGAAATTAGGTATGTGACTTTGTTGGTAAGAAAAGTGCTTTAGATGTTAGACTTTTATGGGAAGCTAAATTAAATTTTGGCTTTTTAAATAAGCGATCAAAAAGAAGAATAGCGTAATCAGTTTGGTAGAAATCAATTTTCTAACCTTATCTCATAAATCATTGTTGCTAAAAAGGCACTTTTGGCTTCATCTGTTATTGGCTCTTCGTACTTCATGATTTAGTTATGCGTTGACTATTGTCAAATCGTCAGACTTTATATCCAAAAGTGATGTATAAACGCAAAAAAAATTATAGACCAGCATTTAACCCATGTAATTTAATGCCAAAGGAAATCGTAATATTTGTGATGATGGTAGTTGGTAGCCCATGGTTTTTGATAAAACTATGCTTGAAAAACAGGGCATTGAGACTCATAGTCTTACGAAAGAATACAAGTTTAAACTTAAATATTTGAAACCTAACAAAAAAAAAGAAACTATCAAGCCTATTACTTCAGCCATTAATATGATTTGAGCTGTCATTTTAAGCTTTGGTGTGGTAATTGAAAAATTACTGTTAAAAAATTAAATCAACCAAATAGCTAACTATAGCCCAAGAAGCCCAAATTAATAATCCGATAACTATAACAAATAAAATTAAACTGCCCACAACTACACCTTTTGCACTGCCTGTGTGCTTTCCTTCGGTGTAATGCGCTTTTAAAAGTCGAACGTTTTTGTCGTTGGCTTTAAAGTAGAAGTCGAAAACCCAACCTAAAATAGGGATGGCACCTACTACAAAATCGATGAAAACGTTTAGGAGCATTCTTGCAATCAGTTTATTGCTTGCACCATGTTTCCCCATTGTATAAACTAACATTACAGAAACAAGAGCCGTTGCGCCGTCCCCAGCAAACGGAATTAAGTTTAATATTGGATCCAAACCAAAACGAAAACCACCAATTTTGAATTGACTGTCCAAAAGTTTGGATATAGTTTCAATATTTTTGAGTTTGTTTGGTTGATTGATGTTCGGCATGTGCTGTTTGAGTTTGAGATACTCAATTACTTGGCGATTTTTGTGCCAACAATTATCGTAGATTTCTACTGTTATTTGAGAGAGGTATATTCAACCCTTAATTGGTTTCAAAAAGACATTTAGTTTTTTGAAACCTATAGATAGATTTTGGTTTATAATTAATACAATACCTAGTTACACAAAACTACCTGAAATATTTAATTGTAAGCGTTTTTGCTGAGTGCTACCCGCTGTAACACTTCCAATAAATCTTCAATCTTAAAAGGTTTTGATAAATAATCATCCATTCCAGCGTTTATGCAATCTTCCCTATCTTTGGGCATCGCATTAGCTGTCATTGCAACAATCTGAGGCTGGCGGGTAAATTTCTCCCTAATATAGCGGGTCGTTTCCAGACCATCCATCTCAGGCATTAAAACATCCATCAGAATCAAATCAAAGTCCGTAGTTTGGCACTTATTGATCGCTATCTTTCCATTGTCGGCAATTTCTGGAACGTACCCAAGTTTATTAAGAATTTTACTGGCCAGCTTTTGATTAATGATGTTGTCTTCTGCAATAAGTATTTTTAATGGGAAGTTAATGGCAAAGTCTTCAGAATAGGTTGGTTTGAACTCTTTTACAGGCTTTACCGCTTTCGTTTCAAAGGAACTCAATATTCGATGAAGACGATCCTGTTTTAAAGGTTTTGTAAGTATTGCAGAAAACTTTGTGCTTTCTTGATTTGAAAAGTTAGCTTGTGGGTAAGCCAACATGATCACGGGCACTTTTGAATTGGCCATGCCGATTTTGTCTAAAAAAGTTACATCAGTCTTTGCAAGGTTTTCTGCGTCTGTTACAACAAAGTCAATTGCCGGATTACCTTCTAAAGCGGTCAATATGCTGTCAGCAGATTGCGCCCGAACAGTTTTTATTTTCAGGCGAACCAACCAAGTCTCAAGCGTATCCAAAACCACCTTATTGTTGCCAAAAAGCAATACAGTTTTAGGCAAAAAAGAACTTTCGGAAATATGTTCTATACCATTTACATAATCTGTTGTAATGGTAAAGCAAAAGGTACTGCCGACAGATGGCTCACTTACCACATCTATGTTTCCTCCCAACAGTTTGATTAGCGATTCACTGATAGCTAAGCCCAACCCTGTTCCGCCGTACTTACGTGTTGTAGATGAATCTAACTGATGGAACGCCTTAAATAGTCTCTTTATTTTGTCTGTTGCGATACCAATTCCGGTGTCTTCTATCTCAAATAATAGAACCCGTTTCCCAGCGATATTTTGTTGTGGAAATATCTTAACATACACCTGTCCTTTCTGGGTAAACTTAACCGCATTACCCACTAGGTTGATCAGAACTTGGCGAAGTCGCAGACCGTCTGTTTTGATAAAAGTACCGATGCTTGGGTCAATGTCATAAATCAGGTCTATGTTTTGCTCGTACGCTTTTGTGGCAAATAAGTCGAAAACATCTTCCACTCCTTTTCGCAGGTCAAAATCGTAGTATTCCAGTTCAACACTTCCCGATTCTATTTTAGAATAGTCTAAGATGTCGTTAATGAGAGAAAGCAAAGCATCACTACTAGTGTTTATAATCTGAACATACTCAGACTGTTCTTCCGTCAGAGCAGTATCGGCTAACAGATTGTTCATTCCGATAATGCCATTCATGGGAGTCCTAATTTCGTGGCTCATTGTCGCTAAAAATACACTCTTGGTTTCGTTTGCATCGTCTGCTCTTTCTTTCTCTGTTTTTAGTTTCTCGTTAGCTTTTACCAAATCATTGGACTGTATGTGTAACTCGTCCGATTGCGCCTGCAGTTCCTCGGCTTGTGCCTGTAACTCTTCAGATTGTGCTTGCAATGTTTCGTTTAGCTGTTGCAGGGTACTTGCCTGTTCAAGTGTTTTTGCTGAACTGAGCGTTAACTCGGTATTCAGCCGTTCAGCTCTTGTCTTTTGTTCTAGTAAGGCAACTACATAGCTTCGAGTGAATAAAAGACCTTTATATGAAAAAGCTAAAGCCATAACGAGGGCACTACTACAGTTCACCAAAAACAAAAGCCTATACTGGTCCTCAGATATAGATTCCCATTTACTGGTTTCGGGTACAAATAGTATACAGCAAACAAAAATTAACGAGGTTGAAATGTAATAAAAAATAAGTTTTTTTTTGTACGGTCGTGAGGTGTTGATTATAAAAGGTAATGCAATAAAAAACGCAAAAAAATAAACATAAGTCCCTGCTTTTAAACCAGATAGTACAACACCCGCTGCAATGGCGATATTAGCAATGATAGTACTCGTAAATCCAGAGTCTTCTATAATATCTTTTTTAAAAAGTAAGATATTGATGCTCATTGCGATGCAAAATAATAAAACATCTATTCCTAGGTAATTTAGACCAATAGAGAAAAAGGTAAGTGAGATTAGTGCGCCAGTAAAAACGGCTGTCAATGCTATTTGTATTATGTTTTTTTTTTCTTCGAGCTTTTGCGCATCGGTAAAATGCATCGAATCCGTATTTTTCATAACCAGATTATACGTAAATAAACACCTTAGGTTATTGAATTCTTTTAAGCTGATTATGCTGTGAAATAGTTGATGATAGTTTGGTCTAATTAACTAGTTGTCATATTGGTTGTATAAATGATTACAAATTACCTTAAGTACATTAAATTTTAGAAGCATTAGAAATAAGGCCAATGTTATCGATAAGAATATCTTTTGCGCTATCGTTGCTTTTTTTTATATAAACAGATCCTTGAGTTGAGGTACTCAATAGTTATCGAGTTTTATATCAATATTTACCAGATGGTTTTTAAGCCCTCTTCCGCATATTTGGCAATATGTTCGTCTTTGGTAATGAGTGTCAAGTTGTTGTGAAGTGCTTGAACAATGAGCATCCTGTCAAAGGGGTCTTTATGCCAACTACCAGTTATACTGTGGAAACTTGAAGACTCTTCTACGCTCAGTGGGAGATTTTTTATATCCCATAGCCAAAGCCAACGAGGGTAACATATCCGGCTTTAGTGAACTCAAATTCAATTTATCCACACTGTATTTTAAAGAGATTTCCCAAAAACTTACGGCACTCACAAAAATCTGATTGTTTGAATCCTCTAGGATTTCTAAGCCCTTGGGGCTTATTTTTTTCGTATTTAGTACCGACCAAATAAACACGTGGGTATCTAATAAATACCTCATAAGTTTAGGAACTCTTCAACTGAAATTTTGAAATCATCAGAGAATGTTGCAGTTGCTTTTCCTTCTAAAATACCCAGCTTTCTTTTTTCTTTTTTCTCTGGAATTTCTGAAACAAAATAGCCTACAATTTCCTTTTTCTTGCCAGAAGTCACTGCAAATTTTTCTCCGGTTTTAACTTCTTTTACCACATCGGAAAAGTTGGTTTTAACTTCTCCTATCGTCATTGTTTTCATAAGATTCTTTTCATGAAGATAAGTTTTTCTTGTCAAGTTGTCAAGAAAATGTTTGTTTCGATGAGATCTTAATATATCAGTCGGGAAACTGATTGTTATTGGTGCGGGTTGCTTACCAAACTTACGAAGTTTTTGAAACCTCGTAAGTTTTTTGAATGGGCAACAATGAAACTTCTATTTCTTTTTCATTGTAATTTCTACAACGCCATTTTTTCCTTTATCTCCATATTTTTTTATTGCCGCTTCTCCTTTTATGACGTTGATGCTTTCAATATCGGCAGGTTTAATACGCTCATTTATTTTATCCATACCGCCCACATATTCTAGATCATCCAATATAACAAGCGGAACGTTTTTAGAGGATTTATCGATAGTGATAATTGAATTATCTAGTTTAATTCCAATATTTTCATCCTTTAGCTGAAAAAAAATAGGAATCGTATAACTAACCCTAACAGTTTTTCCATTTTGCACCCCGGGAATCCATTTTGGAGAGATAGCTAATACTCTCACAGCTTCTTCGTCGCAACCGCCCCCAATTCCCCTTACAACTCTAATATTACTCAAACTTCCGTCTTTTTCCACTACGTACTGGCAGAAAACCCTTCCCTGTATCTTGTTTGCTCTCGCATTGTCAGGATACTTCAAATTTTGACCTACGAATTTCCCGAAAGCTTCTATCCCGCCAGGAAATATCGGAAGCACTTCTACTTCGGTAAATATTACGTTAGCATCTGCGCTATCAATTGACGAATTTGCAGTTACGGTAACTTCATTTAACCCTATACTCTTAGGCTCATTTGATGAATTTATTTTAGCAGATTGTGGTTTTACGGAGTCTGTTTTTAAAGTTTCATTTGTTTGTTTCCGTTTAGCATTTTTAGGTTTTGCCCGCAGTAAATCATCAATTGCGGACGGTATAATTAGCTCACTCAGTTCCTTAGTCGGTTTTACCGATTTAGAAAAATCACTAATTGTTTTGTTCTCACTAATTTTTGCGGAAGATAGCACCATGGCCAATAAGAATAGCGGTGCAGACAAGCCATATTTGAGGATGGCTGTTTTTCGGGATTTGGTTTTGTTCATCATCTTGAGTCTTTGTTTTAGTAAAGATTGATTAAAGAAATTGTTAGTTAATGAGTTCGTACTTACGCCAAATCTTTGGCTCAATAATAATAGCGCATATTGTTTTTTGT
>JBBSTQ010000004.1:0-30535 GCA_038235745.1 Sphingobacteriales bacterium | reverse complement strand
GGCGTTAAAGCAAGTGCTTTTTCAAAATAATCTTTAGATTTTACTTTATCATTTTTGATGTAATAAGCACCTAATGAAGAGTAAGCTTCTGATAAGTTGCGCTTGTTAGCATCTGTTAAAGTCTCTTTCGCAAGCGTGATTTCTACAAACTTGTCAAAAGCATCTTTTACTTTATCATTTTCTGTAACCGGATTTAGATAATATTCAACTCTTGCTAAGTATAAATAAGCATCCGCGTTTTTTGCCTCTTCAGCAACGTAAGTAAATGCGCTATCCGCTGCTAATAAAGTTTTCTTGATTTCTACTTCGTCTTTTGGATTATTGTTTGCCAAATTAGCATAGTGGAAATAATTAGAATATCCTAAGTAAAACCAATCAACAAATGATGCTTTAGGCAACTTGGTTAACTTTTCGTAATAAGCAGCTGCCTTATCGTACTTCTTTGCAGAAAAATATGTTTTTGCAATATTACCTAACACTTCATTGTTGGTGGTATCCAAATCATAACCTTTCACATAGTTAAGAATTGCCAACGAATCTTGTTTCTCCGCTTGATAAGCTTTTCCTAGATATAAATAATCGTCAGCAATCACACGACTTGTGTCAACTTCGCTAATAAAGTTATTCAATGTCTCAATTCCTTGTTGGTTATTGTTGTCTTCAATTGCAGCATAACCTCTAAACCTTCTAGCTAAAATATAATCTTTGCTAAATTCTTTAGAATTGATGAAATCAGCAGAAGCTTTTTCTAAACCTGCATAATCGCCAGCGTTCAACAAAAATATAAGGTATCTATAACGAGAGTCAACCGATCTATCCGTTAAATCCAAATACTTAGCATAGTTCTCTTTAGCTTTCGTTAAAAACTCAGCTTTTCTTGCTGGCTCAGCAGAAGTCCAACGATAGTAGTTTTCTGCTAAAGCTCTGTAAGCTGGCCCATAATTCGCGTCCTTAGCAACAACCGCTTTTAAGGTAGTTTCTGCTAACTGGAAATTGAAAGCTTGTGTCCAAATCTCCCCAATGTTAACTTGAACGCCCAACAGGTTGTCCTTAAGGTTCATTGCTCTTTGATATTCTGCAACTGCTTCACTGTTTTTACCTTCTGCTTTATATGCGTTACCCATCGCAATGTGTAACTCTGGCTCTTTCTCTCCGTTTTCTTTCGCTTTTTCAAACCATTCAAAGGCTTTTTTCAAATCCCTTGATGGCTCGTAGGTGTAAGCTTTTCCAATATAAATGAATTCTTGAAAATCTTTTCTACGCATGTCATCAGTTGCTTTAGCAAAATTAGCTTGAGCAGCTGTTGGGTTTTTCTCGAAAAGATTAACCGTACCTAAACCAATTTGATTAAGTGTGTATTTACCTTTTTCGTCTGCAGCTATACCTTTCTGAAATGCCATTTTCGCAGAATCAGGCATGTTTAACTGCAACAGCAAATCGCCGTAATAGAAATAATTATCTGGCGTTGGCTGGTTTTTTACCAAATTGGCAAACATCGTCTTTGCCTTCTGAAATTGTTCGGCATTTACTGCTTTTCTTGCATCCTCAAGACTTTGAGCCTGAGTGGCGGAAGCAATAAACATAACGCTCATTGTCCCTAATGCTATCTTCTTTACTATGTTCATATACAATTTATTTTAAGGTTAATTTCTAAATCTTAGTTGCCTACTGGGTAAAGAGTCAGGTGCTAAACCCGATTTTAATATAATCCTTTGACCTAATTCACTGGCGAGGAACGATGCAAACCCTGTGCCTAAACCTGCTTTACCTTGGCAATTTATCAAATATAAATCTCTTATTAACGGATAATTCTTAAGTTTTAAATTACTTTGTGATGGTTTTTCATAAGTGCCATTCGCTGACTTTACATTCAAAAACTTTAAGTTGGTTACCTCTTCTGCTATATCAGGCGTAGGTCTCTTCATCCAAGCTACACTAACAATACCAACACTATTTGGATTTTTGTTAACATACTTAATTACTTCCTTATTGGTTTTTAATGCATACACATTCTTTGGAAATTCTTTAACGCCAGTAATGTCCATTAAGTATGCAACGGTGCTTGATTTGGGATTGTCAAACACAAAAGTGCGCTCTTTTTGAGCCTTCCCCTCAAAAATCTGCTTAATCTCTTCAATAGTAATCAAAGAATCTGGGTTGCCCTTTCCAGTAATGAGTGCTACACCATCAATGGCGAACTTGGTGTTTCTAATGATGATTTTCTTATCCTCAAAATGCTTTGCCTCTTCTTTACTAAGTAAACGCGATAGGATTGCTACGCCAGCACTATCATCCAAAAGCTGTTCAATCACATCTGCTTCCGGCAAATATTTTATGGCAATGTTTGCTCTTTTATAATTCTCAGAAAAAATTTCATATTCATCATCAACTATTGGATACAAAGATTCGTCTGCTAACAGTTTACTTTCTCCGTAAGTGATGTGTTCTTCCTTACTGCTATTTTGATTGCAAGAAAACAAAAGTATAGTTGCGGTAAGTAATAAAAGAAAAAAGGTTAAGCCACTTTTTTTAATCATTCTTGTTTTTTATTGATCAACCTCACAAATCTAAAGAAAGAATATACAATCAAAAGAACCCCGAAAGCTACTTTCCAAACTCTTTCTACTCCGTAAAGCAAAGGAAATTTATCCCAGAATATGATAGATACACCTATAAAAAAATATAGAGCAAACATCACTAGGCCTAAAATAAACAGAAATCGCTTTGCGGGCGATTTCTGTCTTTCTGAAAACTTTTGGTAAGCCATCAATAACTATTATTGTTGCAATTGGAAGAAAATTGGAATAGTGTAAGATACACGCACATTTCTTCCGTTTTGAACGCCGGGATTCCACTTTGGAGAATTTTTCAACACCCTTACGGCTTCCTCATCACATCCACCACCAATTCCTCTAACCACTTTAATGTCTGTTAAAGAACCATCTTTTTCCACAACAAACTGGCAAAAAACACGTCCTTGAATTCCAGCATCACGAGCAACGGGTGGGTATCTTAAGTTTTTGCTTAAGAACTTTCCAAATTGCTCTATACCGCCTGGGAAGGTTGGTAAAACTTCTACGTTTGTAAAAATTTGGTTGCTATCTTCAGTTTTTTCCTGGTTGATTGGACCTTCGCCAACCGGTGTATTGATCACAATCTCTGCATTTGGATCCCCCTTAATGGTTTTTTGACCTGGATCTGCTTTTTCCAACTCTTTAACCGTTGGTGGTTCTTGTTCTACCACTTCTTCATCAGGTTTTACCACTGGTGGCGGAAACTTAACCTGATCCACTTTTGGAGGTGGTGGTTCTACCGGCGGAGGAGGAGGTGGCGCTTTTTCATCTATAGGAGGAGGTGCAGCCAAAACAACTTCCGTTAATATGTCTTTTTTAACAACGTCTTCAGGTGCAAAACCTTGAAGATATTTAAGAATAAGAGGAGACGCTATTGCTAATGAAAACAATAAGCACCCAATGATAATAGCTTTATTAGTGTTTTTAACATTTTCTCTACGGAGCTCGTAAGCGCCGTATTCTTTGTTTCTACCCGCAAAAACTATATCAATCCAATCTTTTTTTAAGATGTCCAGTTTAGACATAATTATTAGTGTTTAGGTATAAAATTAAACGTGTTAATTTTCAAATTATTTCTACTTGAATGCGCCCTGATCCTTCATCAGACCAATCTCAGCATTTTCTATTTTGTTATTGATTCCGTAAGACGGTACATCTGCAATCTTGATTTCGTCAAGTATATCAACAAAATTCTTATAATTTGACTGGTCTGAAGGCTTAATAATAACCATCAATCCTTTTTCTGGGTTTCCAGTAAGCGCAATTACTTTTTTGTTGTTTTCGATAAGCGATTCGCGGATACCTTTTTTACCGAAATTATCTACGGTTGGTGCATTGTCACCAATTACGCCCATGTACCAAACGATCTTATTGTCGTCGCCTAACAAAACAGTCATCGTTCTAGAAGCTTTCACGTCTAAAACTTCATCTGGGTTTTTATCATCCTTGTCAGGCATAAACATGTCCATTGCCTGAGGTTTGGCTAGGGTTGTAGTTAGCATAAAGAAGGTAATAAGCAAGAAAGCTAAATCTACCATGGCTGTTAAATCTACCCTGGTTGACTGCTTTTTACTTCTTACTTTCCCGCCTTTTTTGTCCCCGCCGGAGGTATCTAATTCTGCCATGTTGTTTTATATTTTAAATACTAATCAACAGCCTCAAGAGAAGTGATTAAACTAAATTTGTTAATATTTTGATCCTGAAGAATATCAATCACTGTTCTGATTGTTGGGTACTCTTCTTTAGAATCTCCTTTTATAGAGAATCTTAGGTCAACGTTGTGCAACTCTTTTGTAGCGTATCTTGATTGCAAGATCCATTGCTTCAATTCGTTATTTGCTCCTGAATCTAATGGAATACCTGGCTGTGCCAGCTTCATCCTATCAGAATTATCAAGGGCAATAAACTCTTTTAAGCTGGACATTGGCACTCCAAAATTGTCGATTACAGAAAAGCGTTTTTTCTCTTCATCTGTAAAAGTCAAATTGTATTGCTCACCCATACGCTCTAAAGTATTTATCCTAACATCTTGGCCAACAACTCCAAAAAACACTTTATCCTGACCTATGGTTAAGGTAGATATGTCTGTATCTGGCAGTTTAAAGGTCACTGTAGAAGATGGTGTTTCTACAGGTAACGCTTCTGGTTGTCGAGCAGTTGCCGTTAAGATAAAGAAAGTTAGCAGCAGAAACGCTACGTCACACATTGCGGTCATATCCGTAACGGTGCTTTTTCTTTTAATTTTTACTTTTGGCATCTTATTAATTTTATGTTATAACAATTGATTAAGAATCTTTTAATAAGACTCAAACTTAAACCGTTGCGACTACTTGTGTGTAGCGGCGTAAGTTTGTACAATTGAGAAACCAGCTTCGTCAATTGAGTAAGTTAAACTGTCAATTTTTGAAGTAAAAAAGTTATAAGAAAGTACTGCGAATAATGAAGTTGCGATACCTGTTGCTGTGTTAATTAACGCCTCAGAGATACCGTTTGCTAACTGCGCTTGATCTGGAGCACCTGCTGTTGCTAAACCGGCGAAGGCCTTGATCATACCTGTTACTGTACCCAATAAACCACCTAATGTACCAACTGATACTAAAGTAGCGATAATGGTTAAATTTTGCTCTAACATTGGCATTTCCAAAGCAGTTGCTTCTTCAATATCCTTTTGGATAGCTAAACATTTTTGCTCAGTATCCATCACTGTATCAGTTTCAACTTCTTTGTACTTAATTAAGCCAGACTTAATTACCGCTGCAACAGATCCTTTTTGCTTGTCACACTCGCTGATGGCTGCATCAACATTGTTTGAAGCTAAAGAAGTTTGTACTTTTCTAACGAAAGCATCAACATTTCCTGTACCTGCTGCTTTGCTGATAACGAAAAAGCGTTCGATTGAAAAAACGAATACCATTAAAAGCATAGACATTAACATTGGTACAATGTAACCACCTTTATAAATCATTCCGAAATAATTCCCAGGTAGTGGGTGTGCTGCGTTGTCTCCGCCTTCAAAGTTAGATCCGTCTCCCATCACAAATAAGAATAAAGCCCAACCAACTGCGATACAAATAATGATTGCTAATCCTGCGAAAATTCCTGAGCCTTTTGAATTCTCTTTTTGAGCTGTGGTAGGTTTTGGTGCGTTTGCCATTGTTTTTGTTTTTTTAGTTTTTGAATGTAAAATTAATGTGTGTGTTGTCTTTTGTTCTTTTTTAAAATGCGAATAACAAATTTATGATTTATCCTGTAAAATCAAAGTTTTTTAAAAATTGGTTAAAATTGGCTTAAAAGCTCCTTTTTTTAAGTTAGCGCTTTATACAAACGCTTAAATTAAAAAAGATTGTCCGCACTGAACAATCTTTTACAATAAAAATCATTTCAGCATTAATATCCAAATTAAAACCCGTTTATTTTATTTTTTTATTACAAAAAATTCTATATCAACCTGCTTTTTTAAAAGTTTGGCAATGTAGAAACTGTGTTTTAACTGTTCGTTAGCAAAGTGTTAAAGAAATGTTAACGTTTATAAATTTGGCCATTCATTAAATTTATAACATATTTAATTTGGAAGATCAACCACCTGTTTGCTTCGCTTTGTAGCCCTTCTCGATCAATAAGTCCAATATTTTCTGCCTAAAATCTCCTTGAATTAGGATCTCCCCTTCTTTAACTGCCCCACCTACACCACATTTTGACTTTAACATTTTCCCTAATTCTTTTAAATCGTCGTTGTTTCCAACAAAGCCTGTAATTAAGGTAACAGCCTTTCCGCCACGTTGCTTTTTATCTAGCTGTACCCGTAGCTGTTGTTGCTTCGCCTGTAAAGTGTCTTCCCCCTCATCTTCTGCATGGCTCAATTGCTGGTCAGGATTTGTAGAGAAAACCAATCCATCAAAACTGCTGAACTTTTTCGATTTTTTATCGATACCCATAAATCTTAATTTTTAAATAATAATTTTTAAAGCTAGTGGTTTAACCGATACTGTTAAAACCGTTTCCATTAAAAAAGGCTCGCCATCCACATGTACAGGTCCGGCTGATTGTCTTGTAATTTGAAAACTTTTAGCCTTTATAATCTCCACATACATTGACTGCGATACGGTTTTAGCAAACATTCGGAAGCCTAAAAGCGGAAAAATTCGCAATGGAAAGGGTTTTATAATACAGATATCCAACAAGCCATCTTGCGTAGAAGCTGTAGGGGATATGTGAGCATTGTTTCCGTACTGAGATGAGTTTGCCAAGCTCAGCATAAAGGCGTCTCTTTTAATTAGTTTACCGTCAATTAAAATTTCATATTGTTGTGGTTTATAGTTGGCTACTTCCTGTAAAGTTGATTTTATATAGCCTAAAAAACCTCTTTTTACACTGTTTGCAAAATGGGCGCTAATGTGAGCGTCGAAACCCATACCTGCCATGTTAAAAAACTTTTTATCATTTAACATACCTACGTCTATGTTGGTGGTTTTTAACCCGCTAATTTTTGCAATTGCCTTAGCATTATCTAAAGGGATGCCTAATGTTCTGGCCAAACCGTTGCCGGAGCCACAAGGCACAATTGCCATTGTTTTGTTTGATGATTCTAACACTCCTGCAACCTCATTTATGGTTCCGTCGCCACCCACGGCAACAACGATGTCAACATCGCCTTCAACCGCTTTTATTGCTAATTGTTTTGCGTGAGCATGGTGGGTAGTGTAAACAATTTTTGCGTCAAACTTTTTATGATCCAGGTTTTTATCAATCAGAGTTGGGACAAAAACCTTGTTTAAACCTCCCGAGATTGGGTTAACAATAAAAAGAATACGTTGCTTCAAAAAGAATCAGATTAATTTAGGCACAAAGTAATTCTTATTTTTAAAAAAATAAAAATTGTTATACCTTTGGGGTAAATTAGTGGAAGATTTGAAATGATTGCAACCACGTTAAAAAAATGCTAAAACATTATCCGTAAAGGTTTAAAGCAATCACCCCCCTTTTCTTTCGCTTTATAATTAACCATTAATTATTTTTAATATGTCGTATTTATTTACATCAGAATCAGTTTCTGAAGGACACCCAGATAAAATTGCTGATCAAATTTCGGATGCTCTAATCGATAATTTTTTGGCGTTCGATAGAGATTCGAAAGTTGCATGCGAAACTCTAGTGACTACCGGTCAGGTAATTTTAGCTGGCGAAGTCAAGTCAAAAAGTTATTTAGATGTGCAAAAAATCGCTCGTGATGTGATCCGTAAAATCGGTTACACAAAATCTGAGTATATGTTCGAGTCAAATTCTTGCGGGGTGTTATCTGCTATACACGAGCAATCTCAAGACATTAATCAAGGTGTGGATAAAACCAACCCTGAAGAGCAAGGTGCGGGCGACCAAGGGATGATGTTTGGTTACGCAACAAACGAAACCGATAACTATATGCCTTTAGCTTTAGATTTAGCGCATAAATTACTGATTGAACTTGCTGCGGTAAGAAGAGAAGAAACTGAAATCAACTACTTAAGACCAGATGCAAAATCGCAGGTAACTATTGAATATGATGATAACCACACGCCAGTTAGAATTGATAGCATTGTGATTTCTACACAGCATGATGATTTTGATGAAGAGGCAACCATGTTGGCTAAAATCAAGAGTGATATCATCTCTATTTTAATACCAAGAGTTAAAGCTTCTTTAAAGCCTGAGCTTCAAAAGTTATTTAATGCGGAGATCAAGTACCACATTAACCCTACGGGTAAATTTGTAATTGGTGGGCCACACGGCGATACTGGTTTAACTGGCAGAAAGATTATTGTGGATACTTACGGCGGAAAAGGTGCACACGGTGGTGGTGCTTTCTCTGGAAAAGACCCTTCAAAAGTGGACAGATCTGCTGCTTATGCTACTCGCCATATTGCTAAAAACTTGGTTGCGGCCGGTGTTGCTGACGAGGTTTTGGTACAAGTATCTTATGCTATTGGAGTTGCTGAGCCTTGCGGTATTTTTATTGACACTTACGGAACAGCGAAAGTTGATTTAAGTGATGGCGCAATTGCTAAAAAAGTTGAAGAGATTTTTGATATGCGCCCATATTTTATTGAGCAACGCTTAAAGCTGAGAAACCCAATTTACTCAGAAACTGCAGCTTACGGGCACATGGGACGTAAAAACGAAGTGGTTAGCAAAACTTTCTACGGTACTAACGGCGACGAAAAAACTGTTGAAGTTGAGTTGTTTACTTGGGAAAAGTTAGATTTTGTAGATAAAGTGAAAGCAGCTTTCGCACTTTAATTTTAAAAAAACAACGTTATTAAATCAAGCAACCTAATCAGTTGCTTGATTTTTTTTTGACCGGTTTTTGGGGGCGCTTAAGGCGGTATTGTGTTAAATTTATTTATTTTTCACAATGAACCAGAATCAAGCCTTGCAACTTTTTCAAAATTAGGGTACATTAATTGAGTATAATTATAAACACAGTTAAATAATATAGAAATGAAACTCAATTCAAAAATTCACGGAATTATAGACTATTTGGTGGTGTTATTTTTATGGCTGTCGCCAACTTTGTTCGGTCTGCCCGCTACAGCCTCAGTTTTTGCTTATGGCTTAGGTGCAGTGCATTTAGCACTAACCCTCTGCACAAATTTTGAATACGGATTGGTAAAGTTTATCCAACTAAAAATTCACGGTTTTATTGAGCTTGCGGTATCCATAGTTTTAATTCCTGTAGCATTTTACTTAGGGAATTTAGAAGGTGAATTAGCAAGAAATTACTTTTTGGGATTTGCCGTCGCTGTTTTTGTTGTTTGGTTGCTATCCGATTATACCAACAAACCTGAAAGTACCAGAGAGATACCGTATATCGACTCAAACACTGATGGTGGCATGATTTAACGGTCACTAACGTTGATGAAAGAAATTTTTGAAGCTGACCGGCTTCTAATGAACGGCTTACCTTATAGCTTTTTGCTTGAGGTGCTGTTCCGTTGCGTGGTAATGTACATTGTGGCATTGGTTGTATTAAAAATGGCTGGCCGGCGGGGTGTAAAGCAACTGTCTGTGTTTGAGTTGGTCATTATTTTAACACTCGGCTCTGCCGCCGGCGATCCTTTGTTTTACGAGGATGTTGGTTTGATACCTACAATTGCGGTCTTCTTTTTCATTATGGCCTTATATAGGCTGACTACGTTTTTTATATCACGTTTTAAAGGAATTGAACGGTTGTTAGAAGGTGAGCCGATTTATTTGATTGAAGACGGCGAGTTTTCAATCGATAAATTTAAAAAAGGCTCTTTAGCTCAGGACGAGTTTTTCGCAGAATTACGGTTGCGCAACGTAACGCATATTGGACAAGTAGATTTAGCAATACTTGAAACCAGCGGTCAAGTTAGCGTGTTCTTTTTTAAGGACGAGGATGTTCAGCCTGGCCTACCAATTTTGCCTCATCAATTTAAAAACACTTTATCTAATTTTGTAGCGTCGCAGAAATACGCATGTAGGTTTTGCGCTAACATTTGCGAAGTAGAGGTAGCAAAAACTAACTTGATTTGTGATAGGTGCGGGGAAAACGAGTGGGTTATTGCGTTAAACGACTGTAGAATAACTTAGAATTTCTGTTTACCCACTTATGCCTTTTGCTGTGGGAGCGGAAAGAACGATGTTTCTAGGTAATTTTCTTTTCAGAATTTTCTTTCAACCAGCTTTGAACTGACTTCAGACTTTCATTTCCGGAAGCAACGGATAAAATAAAATCTGTTAACATCAAATTTGTTACAACGGGTGTAAGTTGGTAGCCATTCAATTTTAAGAAAATTAAACCTGCCTCCAATCCTGTTCTTGTATTCCCGTCAGAAAATATGTGATTTGCTATAATATTGAAAACGTAAACGCCTGCTTTGTCACAAACAGTAGGATACATTGGCTGACCAAAAAGACCAGAATTTACAATATTAATAAGATAAATTAATGCTGATGCATTCAGAAAGTTATTTGGCGCATTAAAATTACCACCATGGCTAGAAACCGTTAGGTAATTTATCCTGATTATCTAGGCTTTCGTTAAAAAAACCATCACGCAAGCGCTTTGAAGGTGGCTTCGTACTTTATAAAATCTTCCTTCACGAAATTGTCAAACTCAGCCTCTTCCTTATCCACCCTAGCTTTTTGAATCTCCTTTTGAACAATCTCTCTGTCTTCAATAGACAAAGCCATCACAATCTTCAAAACATCTTTAACGCCGTATTTAGTTTGTACTTCCATCTGCTTTTATTTTATCATATAAATTACAATTGCACCTTTGGTTCTGAAAAAACCAAAAATCCCTGCTCTAGTTAAAGAACAGGGATTTTTTTATAGTCGCTTTATAAGCTTTATGCTTTCGGCCTTGAGCCTTGAGCTAAAAAAACTACATCATGCCACCCATTCCACCGCCGCCCATTGGAGGCATTGCAGCTGCGCCACCTTCTTCTGGCTCATCTGCTAACACACATTCTGTGGTTAACAACATCGCTGCGATAGAGGCTGCGTTTTCTAATGCAACACGAGAAACTTTAGTTGGGTCAATAACCCCTGCACCAATTAAGTTCTCATAAACATCTGTACGGGCATTGTATCCGTAATCGTCTTTACCTTGTTTTACGTTGTGTACAACGATAGAACCTTCAATTCCAGCGTTTGCACAAATTTGACGCAATGGCTCTTCGATAGCTCTTTTGATAATTTTGATACCAGTAGTTTCGTCTTCATTCAAACCTTTTAAGTCATCTAAAGACGCAACTGCTCTAATGAAAGCAACACCACCACCTGCAACAATACCTTCTTCAACCGCTGCTCTGGTTGCATGTAGAGCATCGTCAACTCTGTCTTTCTTCTCTTTCATCTCCACTTCTGATGCAGCACCAACATAAAGTACCGCAACACCACCAGAAAGTTTAGCTAAACGCTCTTGTAACTTTTCCTTATCATAATCAGAAGTTGTTGTTTCAATCTGAGTTTTGATTTGGTTTACTCTTGCTTTAATATCTTCAGAATTACCAACTCCATTGATAAGGGTAGTATTATCTTTATCGATAGTGATCTTTTCAGCTTGACCTAAATCAGCCAACTCAGCATTTTCCAACTTGAAACCTCTTTCTTCAGAGATTACGGTTCCGCCAGTTAAAATAGCAATATCTTCTAACATTGCTTTTCTTCTGTCGCCAAAACCTGGAGCTTTAACAGCAGCAACTTTCAGAGAACCACGAATTTTATTGACTACTAAAGTAGCTAATGCTTCGCCATCTAAATCTTCAGCAATAATTAAAAGTGGTTTGCCCGTTTGAACTTGTTTTTCCAATATTGGCAACAACTCTTTCATGTTGCTGATTTTTTTGTCGTAGATTAAAATGTAAGGATTTTCTAATTCAACCTCCATTTTATCAGCATTGGTAACAAAGTAAGGAGATAAGTAACCTCTATCAAACTGCATACCTTCAACAGTTTTAACTTCAGTTTCAGTTCCTTTTGCTTCCTCAACAGTAATTACACCATCTTTACCAACTTTAGCCATCGCTTCAGCAATCAAAGAACCAATCACATCATCATTGTTTGCAGAGATAGAAGCAACTTGTTTTATTTTGTTATTGTCTTCGCCTACAGTTTGAGACTGAGATTTTAAACTTTTAACAACTGCAGCAACTGCTTTGTCAATTCCACGCTTTAAATCCATTGGGTTTGCACCAGCAGCTACGTTTTTAATACCTGCAGTAACAATCGCCTGAGCTAAAACCGTTGCAGTTGTGGTTCCGTCACCTGCAATATCTGCAGTTTTAGAGGCCACTTCTTTAACCATTTGCGCACCCATGTTTTCCACGGTGTCTTTCAATTCAATTTCTTTTGCTACAGTAACACCATCTTTGGTGATGATTGGAGAACCAAATTTCTTATCGATAATTACGTTTCTTCCTTTTGGACCTAAAGTTACTTTAACTGCATTAGCTAAAATATCTACACCGCGTTTCAGAGCATCGCGGGCTTCTACATTATATTTAACTTGTTTTGACATTTTTTTTTAGTATTGAGTATTGAGTATCAAGGAGCAAGACTGAGTTGCATTCTGAATACTTTTTACTTATTTAACTTTAATTTTCTCGATTCACAAGTTTTTGATACTTGCTACTAATATCTTGATTCTATTTATAGAACTGCGTAAATATCAGATTCTTTCATGATCAAGTACTCTTTACCTTCGTAAGTAATTTCAGTACCTGAATATTTTCCGTAAATAACTTGGTCACCAACTTTGACTGTCATTGGCTCATCTACTTTACCGTTTCCAACAGCTACAACTGTTCCATTTTGAGGTTTTTCTTTAGCTGTATCAGGAATATAGATGCCTGAAGCGGTTTTTTCTTCTGCAGCAGCAGCTTCTACCACAACTCTATCTGCGATAGGTTTAATGTTCAATGCCATAATTTTTTATTGTTTAAAATTTTATTTTCTGAACTATAATATATCACAGAATATGCCAATTAACAAAAGTGTCAATATTTCACCTTAAACGTCAGCGGGTAGTTTAAGAGTAAATGAAAAATGCCAGCTTGTCAGTTAAGCCCACAAAAAAAAAGTTGCCTCATTTGTGGAAGGCAACTTTTTAATTATTTTTTTGTTTCGTTATTTATACCAATCTGCAAACTCTGTACCGCCAGACGCAGCCCAAGCGCCAAACTTGCCGAAAGCGTCATTAACTGCTTTGCCTTCTGCTGGATAGTTGAACGGCTCTGTAAATTGTAATGCCCAAGGCCAGTTGTTTACACCGATGTAATACTTTCCAACAGTAGGATTTGACCGATCATCTTGGTAACCAAATAAAGCACTGTCTGCTAACTTAGTTGGTGTTTTACCAGGCAGGTGAATCTCATGACTTCTTCTGCCGTCACTAATCAAAAATGGATTATAAGGCGCATCTTTTAAAAGATTAGCTTTTTGTGGCCTGATAAACCGGATGTTAACACTTACCACCTCTTTAACCGCTTTTTGGTCATCAAACGGAATAATTACTGCATTTGTTTGTCCAGCTTCTGTGCCGTTAGCATTAATTTTGATATAATTACTAGAAACAACTTGCCCCTTAGTTGATGCTATTATAGATGGATCGAATGGCAACTCCACACCAAAGCCGTTATGAAAAAATGCTAGTGCAGTAATTACTTTGTAATCAGCCGTCATTTCAACGGCTTCGTTTTTTGCGTTAGTGACGTAAGTATATCTATAGTTGATTCCTAAATCGTTCATGTCGTAATCTCCTTTTAACGGCCAATTGTCTTCAAACGCTAAAGTACCCCAGCTATCTTTTGACGGAAAATAGTTGTTATAGGCTTTTTTAGGATCGGTTGGATATTCATCAAATTGATCAGTTACGCCATCTCCATCCGTGTCTTCTGGCTTATCTAAACTGACAACACCCACTTTTGAAATTGCATCTTTTGGATAACACTCTGCGTAAAACACAGCGTCATTAAAATCGTGATCACATCCTACATCTTTTTGTTCTCTGTTTATATCTTCAATACCTAAAACAAATAAGTCTTCTTTTGCATAATGCAAAAGTACAGTATGGTTTTTTAAATCATTAGCGCTCTCTGGGTTAAAGCTTTTGTCACTGTAGTACTTTACTCCATCAGTTTTCACTGCTTTGTTAGTAGCATCCCAAGCATTGGACAACATCATAAACGCTACCGTTGTTCCTGCTTTAAATTTGCCTAAACTAACTCGGTCGCCAGAAATCAAGCCACCGTCAGAACCTTTTAAAGATGCATTAGGGAAAGCGACTTTTATCTCTTGAATTTCCGATTCACTTTTTGGCGGATTGTTAGTAGGGTAGCTGCAATAGCCAACCGCATTGGTGTACTCAGCGCTCTCTGTTATAAACGTTAGCGACACTTCACCGTCTTTTACCAAGTCAAGAGTTTGCTTTGCATTATCAGCAATATACTCGGGGTGGTTCTTTCTAACATCTACAGTACTTGGTATTGAAGCATTGATATGATCCAATAATTCTTTACTCACTACACCCGGCTCCGCAGTTAAGTATTTAGGTTTTCCACTATCTTCGTACTCTCCGAGATAACTATACTTAGCAGCAAATGTTTTTACGCTTTGTGATTTTCTAGTGCTTACTGCCGACTTAATTACCGCAGGGACTATAAAATTACCTTCCAAACCTTTTGGCCCACCAATTATTAAGTTTAGCTTATTGTTTTCAACGAAACTAAGCACCTCGTTATTTAACCCTACAAAGTCTGTTTTTACAATAATTTGCTCAATGTAGCTAGCGATATTCAAATCGGCGTTGATGTTTCCATCAGCGTCAGTAATTGATTTTAACAGCTGGTTTCCGTTAATGGCATTATGGAAGGTAACTGGAACATTCGAAATTGGCTCGTTTGTATTACTCAGTAACCTAACATTTAGATTAACATTTTTGATAGTATTAAAGTTAAAACCGTTCGGAGCGATACTTTGCGGATTATTAGCCTCTGTAACTTTACTTGAGTTGTCTTTTTTACAAGCAACAATTGAGGTTAAAAGTAAGACGTATAAAATTGGATATTTCATATTATGTGTTTCTATATCGTTGTACGGTAATAAACGAAAAACGTTTACCTCCCAGATTGGAGACACTATAAATGTACCAGCTTGATAAGAGGAATAAGCTAAAACGAGCTACTAAAGGGGAAATAGCGTTTACGATACATTAAAACATGTTTTTTTTTACAATGATCAACCAAGTGAGACTAGGCTATTTCAAAAAAAAATTGACACAAAATAAAAGTGGGGAATATCGCGTAAAGAATGCAACTGTATTCCCCGTTTTTCTTGAAAAAACTTAGACGAATTTTTTTGGTTAAGACTTACTTTTTATTTGCGCCAGTTTAATACCGATGTATCGCTATACAGTGCAATGACACTTTTATTAGAGAGTATCTTTTATCCTACATTTCTGCTTAGCGTCTCCTCACAAATAATCGCTATGATACCATGCGCTTTTTGGCTGTATTATCTTCAAAAGCTGAGGTTTTCCAGCCAATTTTTAAGAATTAAAGCTATACTCCAAGTTTTAGCAAGAAATGATACCACGAAGATCAACTGTTTTCGAAGTCTTTAAGGCACTAATTCAGACAAGTCTCTGAATTAGCGGAGTAATTATCCTAGCTATATTTAGGCTGTAGAGTTGTTTTCGCTAACGTAAACACATTAAACTAAATAGTTAAGAGGTAAAAAACTCTTTTTCAGCCTTTAATTTTTTCTTCTGGACTTTTGCAGAAACGTAAATACTAAATTCGTACAACAAGAATAACGGTAAACTTACCGTGAGCATCGTTGGAATATCTGGAGTTGGCGTTACAATAGCTGCGATAACCAATATAATAATCACTGCATATCTTCTTTGCTCCTTCATAAACTTAGGCGTCATAATTCCTAATTGAGACAGAATATAGATCACAATAGGAAGTTCAAAAACAGCACCTGTACAAAGCGTTAAAGTTGCAACAGAAGAGAAATAGGAATCGATGGTTATCGTATTCTCAATATCCGGACTGATGCTGTAATTTGATAAAAAATTCACTGAAAGTGGGGCCACGATAAAGTAACCGAACATTAGCCCAACAATGAAAAGCAGACTGGCGTAAAAAACGAATCCCGTTGCCGATTTTCTTTCGCTATCCTTTAGCGCTGGTTTTACAAAACGCCAAACCTCCCAAAGCAAATAGGGAAAGCCCAAAACCACACCCGTCATTAAAGCTGAGTTAATTTGTAAAGTAAACTGCCCCGCCATTTCTGTATTGATGATTTTTCCGGGGATATTGGTGATGCAAAACCCTGGCCCCATATCGAAATATTCGCCTATTTTGCACATCATGCGGTAAGTCCAAAAAGTTGACTTACGAGGCCCCATGATTACCGTATCAAAAATAAAATCGTAATAGATAAAACAGAAAATTGTAGTAATAATAATAGCAATTGCAGAGCGAACAAGGTGAATTCTTAGTTCTGCCAGATGATCGAAGAAAGACATTTCGCCTTCTATACTTTTGCCTTTATTTTTTACAGATTCTACTAAATCTGTTTTTCTTTCTTTACTCATTACTATCTATATCCTAAACAAAAATACCACTTTGAATTACGTCAAAATGGTATTTTAAGTTTTATGTTTTCTTCACTATTCTTCTTTGCCTAAATCAAATGTTTCCATAAACTTAGTGGTAAAGTTACCAGCTCTAAAGTTAGGGTCTTTCAAAAGTTTAAGATGGAAGGGGATAGTGGTTTTAATTCCTTCAATCACAAACTCACTCAAAGCTCTTTCCATTGTGTTTAAAGCTTCTTCTCTGGTTTGTGCCACGCATATCAACTTCGCAATCAACGAATCGTAATTCGGTGGAATTGAATAACCTGCGTAAACATGTGTGTCAACCCTAACACCATGACCGCCTGGAGAGTGGAAATGAGTTATTTTACCTGGAGAGGGTCTAAAGTTATTATATGGATCCTCTGCATTTATTCGGCATTCGATGGCACACATTTCTGGAAAATATGATTTACCAGAAATTGGAATGCCCGAAGCAACTTTAATTTGTTCCTTTATTAAATCGAAATTGATGATCTCTTCAGTTACTGGATGCTCTACTTGGATACGTGTGTTCATTTCCATAAAATAGAAATTGCGGTGCTTATCCACCAAAAACTCTACTGTGCCAGCACCTTCATATCTCACTGCTTCGGCACCTTTAATAGCTGCAGCACCCATTTTTTCACGCAGTTCTTGCGTCATAAATGGCGATGGTGCTTCTTCAACTAACTTTTGGTGACGACGCTGAATTGAACAATCTCTTTCTGACAAATGACAAACGGTTCCAAACTGATCTCCAATCACTTGGATCTCAATGTGGCGAGGATCTTCTATGTATTTTTCAAGATACATTCCATCATTACCGAATGCTGCCGCAGATTCTGTTCTAGCCGAGTTCCAAGCATCTTCAAAATCTTCATCTTTCCAAACTTGTCTCATTCCACGGCCACCACCACCGGCAGTAGCTTTTAAAATCACTGGGTAGCCAATCTCGTTTGCTATTTTAATACCCTGCTTTACATCGGTCAACAATCCCTCTGACCCCGGGATTGTGGGTACGCCAGCCAACTTCATGGTGTCTTTCGCCGAAGCTTTGTCACCCATTCCGTTGATTTGCTCTGCTGTTGCACCGATGAATTTAATTCCGTACTCCTTACAAATGGCTGAAAATTTAGCGTTTTCAGACAAAAATCCGTAACCTGGATGTATTGCGTCTGCATTGGTTAATTCCGCCGCAGAAATGATATTCGGAATATTAAGGTAAGAATCTTTACTTGGAGGAGGCCCTATGCAAACCGCTTCATCAGCAAAGCGTACATGCAAACTTTCTCTGTCTGCGGTGGAATAAACTGCTACGGTTTTTATACCCATTTCTTTGCAGGTACGGATAATTCGCAGTGCTATTTCTCCTCTATTGGCAATTAATATTTTTTTAAACATAGTAACGGTTTTGTCTATCTTGTTAATTTGTGTGGAGGATTAATGAAAATCCTCAATAAATCATACAAAAAAACTATGACGGATCTACTAGGAATAACGGTTGATCGTACTCTACAGGTTGTGAGTTTTCAACCAGTATTTTAACAATTTTACCCGAAACTTCAGATTCAATCTCATTAAAAAGCTTCATCGCTTCAATAATACACAAAACTTGTCCTGATGAGATTTCATCTCCCACGTTAGCAAAATTCGCTTTATCTGGTGCAGATGAACGGTAAAAAGTACCAATCATTGGGGATTTAATGGTTATGTAGTTGCTGGTGTCGTCTGCAGCAACTGCAGGTACAACTGGCGCAGCCGCTTGTGCCGGCGCTGCAACTGGCGACTGTGCTTGAACCTGCATTTGTGGCGCTGCCGCTAACGTTGCGTTTACGTACGTTGGCTCTTGCGTAGTTTTTATGGTAATCTTAAAGTCTTGCTCTTCAATAGAAACTTCATTCACTCCTGATTTTGCAACAAATTTGATCAGATCTTGAATTTGCTTAATGTCCATTCCCATATTGGTGTGGTTTTAAATTGTGTGTTTAATTTAGAAATCTAATATAACAATTATCCGTAAAAATAATTTTAATAAGCCCACTTAAGATATAATGAACCCCAAGTAAAGCCCCCGCCAAAAGCAGCTAAAACCAAATTATCTCCTTTTTTTAATTTACTTTCCCATTCCCATAAACAAAGCGGAATAGTACCGTTGGTCGTATTTCCGTACTTTTCGATGTTGATCATCACCTTTTCGGAACCAACGCCCATACGGTTTGCTGTGGCATCAATAATTCTTTTGTTAGCTTGGTGAGGAACTAACCAATCAATATCATCTGGCGTGAGATTATTTTTTTCCATAATCTCTGCAGCAACATCTGCCATGTTGGTTACTGCAAACTTAAATACCGCCTGCCCTTCTTGAAAAACAGCATGCAAACTCGCGTTTACGGTTTCGTGGGTTGCTGGTCTTAAAGAACCCCCTGCTCTTATATTTAAATAGTCTTTTCCAGCACCGTCGCTTTTAAGAATAGAATCTATAATCCCGTACCCTTCATCGTTTGGCTCTAATAGGGCTGCGCCACAACCGTCGCCAAAAATAATACAAGTTACCCTATCATTATAGTTGATGATAGATGACATTTTATCGCCACCTACAACCAATACTTTTTTATGTTTTCCGGATTCGATGAATTGTGCACCTGTACTTAAACCATACAAAAAGCCTGAACAAGCTGCTTGCAAATCAAAACCCCAAGCATTTTTAGCGCCTATTTTATCCCCTAAGATATTTGCCGTAGCGGGGAAAGGCATGTCTGGTGTGGAGGTACAAAATATAATTAAATCAATTTCCTCTGCGCCAATTCCTCTTTTTTTGAGAAGACCCTCAACGGCTGGTACTGCCATATCAGAAGTTGCCAACCCTTCTCCCTTTTGTATCCTTCTTTCTTTTATTCCTGTGCGACTGGTGATCCACTCGTCATTGGTATCTACCATGGTTTCTAACTCTTGGTTAGTTAACACATAATCTGGTACATAACCATTTACAGCGGTAATTGCAGCATGAATTTTGCTCATATTTTTAATTGTGTTTAAGAATTGAAAGCTACTTTAAACTTTTCAATAATTTGACTTTCAACCATGTCTTTAGACAATAGTATCATGTTTTTTATGGCTTCTGGGCTAGAAATCCCATGTCCAATAATTACAGGAGCATTTACGCCCAAAATAGGGCTTCCACCATATTGCTCGTAGTTAAACCTATCAAAAAACTCGTCCTTCACGTTCTTTTTAAGCGTTAATACATAAAATGATTCTGCCAACTTTAACACTACATTACCGGTAAAACCATCACAAACCATCACATCAGCTTTGGCGTTGAACAAATCTCTGCCTTCAATATTTCCAATAAAATTAAGTGATGGTAAAGCTTTAAGCAACGGATAAGTGGCTAAAGTAAGCGCATTTCCCTTCTCTGCTTCCTCGCCGAGGTTCATTAAACCAACTTTAGGTTCGGCTATTTGGTAAACATGCTTAGCATATAAACTACCCATAAGCGCAAACTGCACCATGTGTTCTGCTTTGCAATCTGCGTTTGCACCCGCATCTAACAATAAACCAAAACCGCCTTTTTCTTTCGGCATAACTGTGGAAATTGCAGGTCTTAAAACGCCTTCAATCACTTTTACGCTAAACATAGCACCAACTAACATGGCACCAGTGTTCCCTGCAGATGCAAATGAGTCAATTTTGCCCTCCTTGAGGTGTTGAAACCCTACAGAAATACTTGAGTTTGCTTTTTGAACAATCGCTTTTGTTGGATGCTCGCCCATACCAATCACTTCTGTAGTATGTACATACTCAAAAAGATCTGGATTAAAATGATGTTCTTTAAGAAGAGGTGTAATTTGGTCTTTATCTCCAAATAATACGAGGTGTTGGTCTTGTGATAGGTTTTGATGTGCTGCAATTGCTCCTAATACGGTCGCTTTCGGCGCATAATCACCGCCCATTATATCTAAACCAATTTTCATTGAGATAAGTTGCTTTATATGAAGTTAAACTCTAAAACAACAAAGTGTTTTTTTGAGTATTAAAAAAAATCCTTGTGTAAGGTAATAAATTAATTTTTACCAGCACAAGGATTTTTCGTTGCATATATTATGCTATTGAAGTGTTTTCAATTAACAATTTACCTCTAAGGTAAAGGTTACCGTCAATATTATAAGCTCTGTGTGGCAAATGCACCGCACCAGTTTCTTTATCTAACCACAATGAAGGTGCAGTTGCTTTATAATGAGTTCTTCTTTTATCTCTTCTTGATTTGGAGATTTTTCGTTTTGGATGTGCCATTTTTTCCTGTTTTTAATTTTTGCTAATATTCTTCAATTTATCCCAACGTGGGTCTTGTTGTTCGCTTTCGCCACTGTCTTCATTATTCTTAGAAAGCTCATCTATCTTGCTGAGCATTTCTACGTCACAATTTGGGGTGTTGCCCGGGTCTTCACAAATGCTAATGTAAGGAACCGATAAGTTGATCATCTCATATATAAAAGGGGCAACGTCAACCTCTGTTTCTTTTTTCGTGATCACTAATACGTCATCACTGTCTGCCAAATCCTCCGACTCGGTAAACTTTGCAATCAGTCTGTCTTTTGTATCTACCTCGTGAGAGAAATTTGAAAGACATTTATCACAGCTCAACTGTACTTTTCCTTTGATCTCAAAATCGAGCGTCATTAACGTTTCTCTCTTTTCTAAAAGCAAGCTCACGCTTAACAACCCATCTTTTACCAAAGAATATTCAAACTCATCAAAGAAGTGCCCGTCAACTTCAAATGTAAATTGATGTTGGCCAAGCTTTAATCCCGTGAAGGGTATTGAATATTGTTTTAGCGATTTCAAAGTTCGACAATTAAGCCTGCAAATTTAGGAAAAATAATTGAGCGATAAACATTTTTTTAAAAAACGAAAACCACTAGGCTAACTTAGGTCATTTTTTGAGCAAAAACCTTAAATACCCTACCTAATACACTTAAACTGTCTTTTCTCAATCCAACTGACGCGTTTTGAAAATTAAGATTGTTGATTTTCGCTTTACTAGAAAACCAAGTTTTGACGAAGGTAAGCTTTGATTCTGCCTAAAATGGCGCTTTCACATTAATCTCTATCCCTACTATGTCTGCTAAATGGCAAGGTGTTTTTTACCATTTCTTCTTGCTCTCTTCTGCTTTTTACAATATGTATCGCTTTAAATAAGGCATCGGTAAACGAGCTTGCAGAAGCTATATTTTTACCAGCGATATCGTAACCTGTCCCGTGATCTGGCGAGGTACGAACTACTGAAAGCCCGGCAGTAAAGTTAACTCCGTGATGGAACGCAATAGACTTGAAAGGAATTAAGCCCTGATCGTGGTACATTGCTAAAACTGCATCAAATTGGCTAAAAGCTTGATTGCCAAAAAAACCATCGGCAGGGAATGCCCCGAAAGCAAAAATTCCTTCTTTTTGTGCGGCTTCAATCGCAGGATGAATAATTTCCTCTTCTTCCATCCCAATTAAACCACTGTCGCCAGCATGAGGGTTAAGGCCTAAAACTGCAATTTTTGGTTTTTCTACCCAAAAATCATATTTCAAAGAGTGGTTCATTAAACGAAGTTTCGACAAGATAGCTTCCTGAGTGATGCCGCTAGCAATATCTTTAACAGGAATGTGCCCAGTTACAACCCCAACTTTCAGTTCGTTACTTACCAAAAACATTAACGAATCTGGCGAGCCAGCCATCGCTTGAATATATTCAGTATGTCCGTGGAAAGTGAATTCATCACTTTGGATGTTGTGTTTGTTAATTGGGGCGGTAACCAAAGCATCAATTTTGCCGGCAACTAAGTCTTGGGTAGCTCTTTGTAAAGACAAAAACGCGTATTTACCGCCAATATCGTTAGCTTTTCCTAACTCAATTTTCACGTCTTCTTCCCAACAGTTGATCATATTGGCTTTCCCTGTGTGCGCATTTTCTGGTTGGTTGACTACCTGAAAAATAAATTCTTGTATGCCGGCCGCTTTTCTGTGGAAAGATGCAACTTTGGTATGTCCGTAAACAATTGGGGTACAATATTTATAAATTGCGGACTCGGAAAGTGTCTTTAATATTACCTCTAAACCTATCCCGTTTACATCTCCGATAGATATTCCTACTTTCAACAACTCGCTCATACCAAAAATACTTTTTATAAATTTCTTGCAAAATAAAGATTTTGGAACGAATGTTAATTTTAAAGATTAAACTTTCCGTAATTTGTAGTTCATCTTTACATAAATATGGGTCAGGTAAAAGCCAAAAAACACTTAGGACAACACTTTTTAACCGATAAAAATATTGCAGAAAAAATTGTGAACAGCTTGGTGCATCACAATAAATATAATAAGGTTTTAGAAGTTGGGCCAGGGATGGGCGTTTTGTCTGATTTTTTGTTGCAAAAAAAAGAATATGAAACTTATCTGATCGATATCGATACCGAGTCGTTTCATTTTCTCCAAAAAAAATACCCCGATTTAGGCGATAAGCTGTTGAATGCAGATTTTCTGCATCTTAATTTTAAGGACGTTTTTCCATCTAGTTTTGCGATAATTGGCAATTTTCCTTACAACATCAGTTCGCAAATTTTATTCAAGCTTTTGGATAACAGAAACCAAGTGCCAGAGGTAGTTGGAATGTTTCAAAAAGAAGTCGCCGAACGTTGCACCGCCAAAGCGGGAAGTAAAGAGTACGGAATTTTAAGCGTTTTTTTACAAGCTTATTTCAAGTGCGAGTATTTATTTACCGTAAAGCCTGGCGTTTTTAATCCACCGCCAAAGGTAATGTCGGCAGTAATTAGGTTGACCAGAAACGAGGTTAAAGAGCTTGGCTGTAATGAAAAATTATTTTGGCAGGTGGTAAAGGCGGGCTTTAATCAACGAAGAAAGACTTTGAGTAATGCTTTGTCTGGAGTGATTCCTAAAGAAAAGCAGAATGAGGATACGGTTTGGACTTTACGGGCAGAGCGTTTGACGGTAAAGGATTTTGTAGAGTTGACTAATTTGATTGAAGAGAGTAATGCGGAGTAAAATTGGAAACATTGTCTCTACGATGGAGACAATTTAAAGTGAACTAATTTTCTCTGCAGTGCGGAGAGAATTAGTTCGACCAATAGACGCTCTTAATGCATTGAAGAGCGAGACGTTCCTAAAAAGGGGCAGACTTATTAATTGTCGTATCAGTGAAACGACAATTAACATTTTTAAGCATCATAGAAAAAGAGTTCAATATAATTTGATTTGTTATCGATGAAAAAGCAAAGTCTTAGTGTACAAAGTGATTTTGTAGATGATATAAAATCGCTTATCGAGGAAAGCAAGCAACAAGTATCTGTTGCCGTAAATTCTACAATTACCATACTTTATTGGCAAATTGGTAAACGGATAAATGACGAAGTTTTAGCGGATAAAAGAGCCGAATACGGAAAGGAAATAATCTCAAGTCTTTCAAAATATTTAGCTGATAGCTACGGTAGCGGATGGAGTGAGAAACAGCTGAGGCACTGTCTCCGCTTTGCAGAGACAATTCGGGATGAAAACATTGTCTCCGCACTGCGGAGACAATTGAGCTGGACACATATCAAAAGCATAATTTATTTAGACGATGACTTAAAAAGGATGTTTTACGTAGAAATGTGTAAAATAGAAAAGTGGAGTACCAGAACGTTACAAGAACGAATAAACTCCATGCTTTATGAGCGAACTGCTATTAGTAAAAAGCCAGAAGAAACCATAAAAAATGAATTGCTAAAACTTTCAGATCAAAGTCAGATCACTCCAGATTTAGTTTTCAGAGATCCTTATTTTTTAGATTTTTTGGGATTAAAAGACACATTTTCCGAAAAAGATTTAGAGGCTGCAATTATAGCAGAGCTACAAAGATTTATATCGGAGTTAGGAACCGATTTCGCTTTTGTTGCCCGCCAAAAAAGGTTGATGATTGATCACAAAGATTATTATATTGACTTACTGTTCTATCATAGAAGATTGAAATCATTGGTAGCAATTGACCTAAAAATTGGCGAGTTTGATGCGGCGCACAAAGGAGAGATGGAATTATATTTAGGCTACTTAGAAAAATATGAGTCAGTTGAGGGAGAAAATCCACCAATTGGTCTAATACTTTGTACTGGTAAAAATCCTGAGCATGTAGAGTTATTACAATTACATAAAAGTAATATCAAGGTGGCTGACTATTTTACGATACTGCCGTCAAAAGAAGTATTGCTAGATAGACTAAATAGAGCGGTTGCAATCGCTAAAAATCACATAAGAGAATAAAAACAATAGTTGCTAACTTACACCTAGCATCTAACTAAACCGCCGAAAGAATAACTTTTGTAGAGTTGACTAATTTGATTGACCAAGCCAATGAAAAAACAGTTTAATATATTAGTATTGTGTGCAACGGTGTCTTTTATGGGATGTAGGTCCAACGATCGCCCTAGAAATGTTGCATCTGAGTCCGCTCAAGGTACAAATGTATCCGATAATAACGCATTCGAACATATAATTGTCCGTGATTCTGTGGTGGTGCTGAAGTACAAAGCTCAAACGGACACCATCACGTTTCCGATAGTTAACCCAAAGTTTCCTGCTTTAGCAAAGAGCCTTCATCCTGAAACTATTTTGGGAGAACGACTTTATTCCATAAAAAAAAACTACGAAAATTGTGGTTGCGGCTATATTTCACTAAGCTATCAAAAGGCTTTCTCTAACTCAAAAATAATCTCTTTGTGGTTCCACGCTATTTTTGTTGGTCCGTATCCCAGCGAAACTATTATTTATCAAACTTTAAATATAAGCACTGGAAAACCGTATAAATTAACCGATCAGCTGACCCAAGCTGGGCAAGAATATGTGTTAGCAAAATATAAAGACACCTTATTGAAAAGGTTGGAAGAAGACAATCCTAACCGCACTGAAAACGAATATCAGGATGCTTATCAACAAATAAAAGATAGCATAACCCAGCTGACTTTTGATAGAGTCAATGATAATTATATAGTAGAGAACAATTCACTAAACGTTAAAACTGAGCCAATTTTACCTCACGCAATTTTAGCTTCGGAGATCAATAGAAATGTTGATTTTTCATTGGATGAGTTAAAGACTTTTAAGAAAAGCGGCGCAAGTATTTAACACGCATAAAAAATTACAAATGAAAAAAATATTAATAGTTGATGATTTACACCCAGCTTTCAAACTGGCTGCAGAAGGAATGGGATTTGAGGTGGATGACCGCCCGTTGATTAAAAAAGAAGAGGTTTTAGCAATACTGAAAGATTACGTAGGCATTGCGATAAGAACCAAGTTTAGTGTGGATGCCGAAGTAATTGCAGCTGCGCCAAACCTAAAATTTGTGGCGAGAGCCGGTGCAGGAATGGATAATATTGATGTGGCTTTGGCCGATGAGAAAAATATCCAGCTGATTAATGCGCCGGAAGGAAATGCTGATGCGGTAGGAGAACATACTTTGGGAATGCTGCTATCGCTGATGAACAATTTTCGTAAAGCTGACCTAGAAATACGCAACGGAATTTGGGACAGGGAAGGAAACCGAGGGTATGAGCTGATGGGCAAAACAGTCGGGATTATTGGTTACGGGCACATGGGACAAGCTTTTGCAAAGCGTATGGCGGGTTTTGGCGTAAAAACCATTGCTTATGATAAATATAAGACTCGCTTTACAGATGAATACGCAACGGAAGCAAGTATGGAAGAAATTGTAAAATACAGTGATGTATTGAGTTTGCATATTCCGCTGACCAAGGAAACCAAACAGTTGGTAGATGAGGAGTATTTGAGATATTTTAGACGTCCAATTTTCTTTTTAAACGCCGCCCGGGGCGAAATTGTAAACACAAAAGCGGTGCTTAACGCAATTGAAAGCGGAAAGATATTGGGTGCTGGTTTAGATGTTTTAGAAAAGGAAAAATCTACTTTATTTGCAGAAAATGATTTTTACGAAGCGCTTTCTGCGAACCCGAAAGTGCTTTTAACGCCTCACGTTGGCGGATGGACTTTTGATTCGTACCGTAAAATTTCTGAGGTGTTGGCAACAAAGCTTAAAAATTTGGAAATATAAATTCTAAATTTATATCTTCGTACAAAAGGAAGCAAGACTATGTATGCGAAAAGCAGATGTAGTCTTGTTTGTTTTTTAGAGCTTGGTCAACACCGAGCTTTTTTTACAATAACCGATTAATAATAAAGAAGAACATGGCAGATGTAGCATATTTTACCAAAGAAGGTTTAGATAAACTGAAGGAAGAATTACATTATATGAAGACCGAGGGCAGAAGAAAGATATCTGCTGCAATTGCCGAGGCAAGGGATAAAGGCGATTTGTCTGAAAATGCTGAATATGACGCGGCAAAGGAAGCTCAAGGCCACCACGAAACGAAAGTTGCCCAATTGAGCAATATTTTGGCTACCGCCAGATTGATTGATGAATCCAAATTGGACACGTCTAAGGTTTTGGCTCTTTCTATCGTAAAAATAAAGAACATCAAAAACGGCGCAACCATGAGTTACCAATTGGTCTCCGAAAACGAAGCTGATATGAAAACCGGAAAAATTTCCGTTAAATCGCCAATAGCGAAAGGTTTACTGGGCAAATCAGTTGGCGAAGTTATTGCTATTGATGTACCGGCGGGTAAAATGGAATTTGAGGTAATGGAGATTAGTCGATAAGTCTTAAGGAGTTCATTAGTCATTGGTTCATTAGGTTTTATCGGACGGATTGAAATTTTGTTTACTTTGTCATCGGCTGAACCATCCATGCTGAGCAACCTGATGAGTCAATGAACTAACCTGCCACGCGAAAAGCCCAATGATTAGTGAACTAATGAAAAAACATACATTCAGCAAATACTAACGACTAATTCAACTAATGAACCAATGAACTCTATATTTACTAAAATAATAAACGGAGAAATTCCGTCGCATAAAGTTGCGGAGACCAATGCGTATTTGGCCTTCTTGGATATTAATCCGCTTAAAGAAGGTCATGTGTTGGTAATACCGAAACAGGAAACAGACTATATTTTTGATTTAGATGACGAAACTTACGGCGGATTAATGATTTTTGCCAAAGTGGTGGCAAACGCAATCAAAAGAGCTATTCCTTGTTCTCGTGTTGGTATTGCAGTTATAGGCTTAGAAGTCCCTCATGCACATATCCATTTAATTCCGATAGATCATATTACAGATATGGATTTTAGCAATCCTAAACTAAAGCTAACCGAGAAAGAGTTGAGCGACGTTGCGTTACGGATATTAGGCGCTTTTTAAAAGATTTTCTTTATTATAACTTCCGTGGCGCCCGTATTTTGCGCAACGTAAATTTTAGCTTTTTCTCCAGCGTCTCTTCTAAACTCTTGCTTGTCAACTAACTTATCGAAAACAGCATTAAATTCTTGCTGGTTCGCAATTGTGAATCCGCCACCGACGGTAATTAAATCCTTAGCTTCTTGGAAGTTTTGATAGTTGCTTCCGAAAATTACGGGCAGTCCCCATGCGGCCGCTTCCAACGTATTATGGATGCCGTCCCCAAAACCTCCACCTATATAAGCAACTTCTCCATAACTATATAAGGAAGAGAGCATCCCAATATTATCGATTATTATACATTTTACGGCTGAGTTCAGTTGTTTTGAACCGCTTGAAAGCTCCGAGTAACGCACTGACTTTTCCCCTAATAAAATTTCTAATCCACTAATTTTATCATCCCCAATTTCATGAGGTGCAAAAATCACTTTCCAGTTTTCATCTAAATTTCTAATGTACGTTGCGATTATGGATTCATCAGCCGGCCAGGTACTTCCAGCAATTAATAGTTTTCCATCCCCTTTAAACTTCTCTATGAGAGTAAATTCCTTTTTATTCTTCGTCAAGTCCAAAACGCTATCAAACCGCGTATCGCCACAGATGGTAAAATTGTTTAAACCTAATCCGATAAGCAACTCTGCCGATTCTTTATTTTGTACAAAAAAATGAGTCACAAAACTTAAAATTATCCTATTAAAACCCCCGTACCACTTAAAAAACACTTGTTTCGGTCTAAAAATTGCGGAAGTAACATAAAGTGGGATTTTCCTTTTGTGTAACTCTTTGTAAAAGTGATACCAATACTCATACTTATTAAAAATGGCGAGTTCGGGTTTAAACAGATCTAAAAACTCTATCGCATTGTCAACAGTATCCAAAGGCAAATACAGAATATAATCGCCCAATGGGGAGTTTTTTCTGATCTCATAACCAGATGGAGAAAAGAACGTGATGATGATTTCTTTTTTGGGATGTTGTTGCCTTATTGCTTGCAACAAAGGCTTTCCTTGTTCAAATTCGCCCAAAGAGGCAAAATGTAGCCATACTTTTTTTGTTTTGGGGTTTATGCTGAACTTGTTCTCCCAATCCTTTCTGCCTGTTATCCAAAGCGCCGCTTTTTTATTGAAGAACGAAAATACAAAAACCAGCAAATAATATATTTTAATCGCAATGTTATAAAAAATAGGCATTTATGTATTGAATTATTAACTTCGTCAAGTTTAAAGAAATTTAATAAAAATACTCAATTTAATATGAAGATAGCAGTAATTGGGACGGGATATGTGGGATTAGTAACCGGTACTTGTTTGGCCGAAACGGGCAATGACATCATTTGTGTGGACATTGTTGAAGAAAAAGTAAACAAAATGAAAAATGGGGAACTACCCATTTACGAGCCAGGTTTAGATATTCTTTTCCATAGAAACATTGAGCAAGGCAGGCTAAAGTTCACCACCAATCTTGCAGAAGCTATCAAAAATGCGCAAATTATTTTTCTGGCATTGCCAACGCCTCCGGGTGGCGACGGTAAAGCAGATTTAAGCTACGTTTTAGGCGCTGCAAAAGACATTGCCAATTTGGTAACAGACTATAAGGTAATTGTAACAAAATCAACTGTTCCGGTAGGTACAGCCGATAAAGTGAAAGCGGCTTTTACTGAAAACACCTTGGTGGAAGTTGATGTGGTTTCTAATCCTGAGTTTTTACGCGAAGGTGTTGCTGTTGACGATTTCATGAAACCAGACCGTGTGGTTGTGGGCACAAGAAGCGACAGGGCCAAAAGACTGATGGAAGAACTTTACGCCCCTTACGTTCGTTCGGGAAACCCCGTTATTTTTATGGACGAGCGTTCTTCTGAATTGACTAAATATGCAGCGAACTCATTTTTGGCGACAAAAATTACCTTTATGAATGAGGTTGCCAATCTTTGCGAATTGGTAGGTGCAGATGTGGACATGGTGCGTAAAGGAGTTGGTGCGGATGACCGTATCGGCAAAAGATTTTTATTCCCAGGAATTGGCTACGGCGGAAGCTGTTTCCCAAAAGATGTACAGGCTTTAGCGCTTTCCTCAAAGGAATATAACTACGATTTCAAGATTTTAGATGCCGTAATGGAAGTTAACCAGACGCAGAAACTGAAAATCGTTGAAAAAATGATGAAGTACTATGGTGGTGATGTAAAAGGCAAAAAGTTTGCACTTTGGGGCTTGGCTTTTAAACCAGAAACTGACGATATTAGAGAAGCGCCGGCGCTTTACATCATTGATGAACTCACTAAAGCCGGAGCAGAAATTGTGGCTTATGATCCTGAAGGTATGGAAAACGTAAGAAAAATGAAAGGCGATATTTTGGCTTTCGCCGATAGCGCTTACGATGCTTTAGACGGAGCTGACGCGTTGATCATCGCTACAGAATGGCAGGCATTTAGAAATCCTGATTTTAAACAAATTGAAGCGAGATTGAAAGCAAAGGTTATTTTTGACGG